>NZ_JPQB01000011.1:0-88005 GCF_000740665.1 Vibrio sp. B183
CAATGAATACTGAACATTACATTAGTAATGTTTGAATTGACTGTGCTGAATCCGAAGATTCAATGGTCACTTCGTATCATTGAAACCTAAATTGTTTCCGAAGAAACTATTTGGATTATCATCAACGAGTGCCCACACAGATTGATAGGTTTATATTGTTAAAGAGCTTTTCTAATTTCCGTTGCGCTTTAGCGCCTCGTCGTTAGGGGTGCGTATCTTACGCTTCCCATTTTAAGAGTCAAGCGTTTTATTTAACTTTCTTTCCTCTTTCAATTCCGATTTCGGTTTGTGACTTTCGTCTCACTCCTTGTCGGTGAGGCGGCATTATAGGGAGCTTAGAAAGGATGACAAGTGTTTTTTTGAATTTATTTTTCATTCGGTTAAAAACAAATCAAAACGCCGGAAATAGAATAAAATTTCAACATTTGAGTCACGTCACATCAATAGGTTGGAAAAACAACAACCATATACGTAAGATCCGTGTGTCTATTTTGTTAATACCTAGGCACTTTTTTCTTAAACTACGAAGTTGTATTCAAATATGAGTTCTAATAAATCGACCTTAATGATTCTCGCCTTAGCGGTTTTAGGTGGAATCATCTTTTCGCAGGTTGCTATTTCTCCTGCGCTCAGCTTTGTTATCGGTGTTTTTGCTTCTGCTTTTGTTTTTAAATTTTCAAACACCACAACTGAGCCAGCAACCGTTAATGAACCCGCGACCAAGACCCTTTATGTCGGCAACCTTCCTTACAAAGCAAATGAATCCCATGTGAAGGAATTGTTTGCTAAGCATGGTGAAGTCTTTGCCGTCCGCCTGATGAAAGATAAACGCACAGGTAAAAGACGAGGATTTGGTTTTGTTGTCATGGCAGCGACGGATGCTGCTGGTGCTATAGAAGGACTAAATGAAAAGGATTATATGCAGCGTACATTAAAGGTACGTATCGCTAATGATCCAAAATCTCAAGCTGAACAGGACTAAAGCCTAAGTTTTGTAATGCTCTATTCAGCGCTCCTTCTGCATAAGGGGGAGCCGTTGAAAAAATTTCCCTCAGACCTTTTCCTTCTTTCTCATCCTCAAGGTTCAACAATTGTTGTACTCGACGAGCAATCGCCTCACCAGAGTCCACCAGCACAACCTGTTCACTCAGCACCGACTGTATTTCTTCTTTGATAAGGGGAAAGTGTGTGCACCCTAATACGGCAACATCGACTTTACCAATCATGGGAGATAGTACTGCCGTTAGTTCTTGAGTTGAGACCGGGGTACCACGAAGTTTTTCTTCTGCCATGTCGACCAGTCGAGTAGAGCCTAACAGCTCAACGGGTTTACTTTGCGAGAAGTCACGAATCAATTCCTGAGTGTACTGACGTGTCACCGTCGCAGGGGTTGCTATCAGACCAACCGCTTTATTCGCTAAATTAGATGCTGGTTTAATAGCAGGTACTACACCGACAACAGGAATAGGAAGCAAAGTTCTCAGTGAAGGCAATACAATAGTGCTTGCGGTATTACATGCAATCACAACCAAATCCACTTGGTGATCAGCGACATACTGCGAAACCAATGCTTCCACGCGAGAAACTAAAGTTTCATGATCCAACTCACCGTAGGGATAGGCTGCGTTATCAAAAAGGTATACATAATCAAGTTGAGGGAGCTTTTTTTCTATCTCTTGGAAAACAGAAAGCCCGCCGACCCCAGAGTCAAAAATTAGTACTTTTGATTGTAGTGACACTTGATATACCCACACATTTCGATGTGGCAATCATACTCACACAAATCAGTTTGGCAATATCTTCGCTTGGTAACGTTGATGAGAGAAACGCTCTCCGACGTCACGAGTCGTTAAACTCAACTCAATCTTGCCTTGATAGCTACGGGTTTGAGTGACTAGCGTATGAAACTCGCCGTCTTCACCGCATGGGTCCACACCACTCGGTAGAGAATCAATGAATGCTCGGTCATACCATCGCCCGCAATACTCAGGGTCAAGTGCTTGGCCATCCGTTGTCACAACCAGGGTTTTAATCCCTCGCTCTAAGATCTCATCCGCAAGGTCTTGACTGTGTTGTCCAATGAGAGGAAAAACACACTCCCAACCAGCAGGTTCAATATAGCTGCGGCGATAGGCCTCAATACCATTGCAGAACATGTCACCAAAGGCCACGGTCTGAATATCGAGATCGCTGCTCTTTAGTGCATCAATGATGACCGACTGATAGACGTCATTAGGTGGAAATGTTTTCGGCAGTTTGATCTTTATTAGAGGTAACCCAAGTAAGGCCGCTTGCATGTCGAGCACTTCAACAGGAGTGGCTTGGAATGGGACTTCATCTTTTACGTAAGTGGTGTAAAGACCAACAACATTGTAGTGTTCACTATCGACTAGCCTTTCTAGAGTGAGGGTCGAATCCTTTCCGCTCGACCAACTGATAATGACGTTCTTTTTCATTGTTACTGCCTATAGATAAGAAAAAAACCGCCCGAAGGCGGTTTAGTTAATTAGAATTGGTATGACGCACTTAGATAGTAACTACGTTCCGGTGTTAAGTATTCTTTCGCTGTTTGGTAATCTTCATCCAACAAATTGTTAACTTTTCCTGACAGGGTGATATTCGACGTCACATAGTAGTTTGTGGATAGATTCCATAATGAGTAAGCTTCTAACTTGTTATTGTTACTATAATCATCATAACGATCACCTTGGTACACCATGCTTAAAGATAGATCCCACGAGTCTTGGGTAAATGTACCAATCCAAGATGCCGTTTCTTTTGCTCTTCGAGCCAGCTGCTTTCCTTCAGAATCTTCAGGGTCCATATAAGCAAGGCCAACAGTATGGTAAATAGGACCAGTATCAAAGCTACCTTCAAACTCAATACCGGAAATGTCAGCATCAGTATTTGTTGGTGCCCAGTTTAAGTGCTCATAGTAAATGATCATATCTTCCAATTTAGAAACGTAAGCACTCAATCTCCAATCAATCAGTTCAAACTGACCAATTAAGCCAATCTCAGATGAAGCAGACTCTTCAACTTTCAGATTTGGATTGCCTGAAGTTGGATCGTATAAATCATAAAAAGAAGGAGCTTTAAACGCTGTCCCATAGCTGCCATATACCCTCAATTTTTCATTGAAATCATATGCAATAGCAGCAGACCAAGTTGTGAAGTTATCAAAGCTAGTATCATCGTCGAATCTTACACTACCATCTAACGTAAACTGGCCAAGTTCTTTAGTTGAGGTGATGAATACGCCCGTATTCGTTCTGTCTTTTTTTACATAGTCAACTGTACCACTAGAAACATCTTCATTTACCACATCTAAACCGGCATTAACTTTGAAGCCATCTTCAACGAAAAACGAATTCAGCCAATTTAGAGATGTACGATTCGTCTTATAGGTTGATACGTGCTCACGTTCACTTACAGGATAGGAAGTACTTTCTTGGATAGATTTCGAAAAGCTAAGGCGGCTAGACATAGCATTATTACTATATAATGCACCACCACTTACTTGGAAGAACTCTGCATCTCGTTCATTTAGAGTTGTAGCAAATGAACTATTGCTACCATTGAATTCAGATAAACTATCGCTGTAGAACACATCTAGATTCAACTGAACCTTAGAAGAAAGTTCATGAAAAAGTGAAGCAGTAAAATCTTTCGACTCTCCTCCGTATTCACCACCAATGTCTTTTGATGTACCTTCCTTAATGTTATAGCCGTCCGTCTCTTTGTAATTTACAAAAAACGTCCCATAAGTTTTTTCATTTATTTGTCCACGGGATTGCCATGAAGTCTGATAATAACTATCACTCCCCATACTCGTTTTAATTTGATGTAGTGAGTCACCAGCCTGATGGGTGATGAAGTTGATAACACCACCAATAGCGTCGGCACCGTATACTGCAGCACGAGGTCCACGAATAATTTCAATTCTCTCGATGATCTCAACAGGCAATAAAGAAAGGTCAAAGCCACCTTGAGATGCGCTATTTACTTTTACTCCATTCAAAAGAATGAGCGAATGTTTACTTTCAGAGCCCCGAATGAAAATAGACGTCGAATGAAAGGAGTCTCCACTCTCCCCAAGCTGAACGCCAGGAACGTACTTAAAAACTTCTGTTAAAGATTTAGCTTGAAGAGTGTCTATTTCTTCTCGTGTAATCGTAGTAACCGAAGCTAAGACACTTGCTTCAGACTGCTCAAATCGACTTGCCGTGACTACCATAGTCTCATCAGCTGAGGCTTCTTGGGCGTATGAAAGGGAGGCGTGAGGAAGTAGCGATGCCACTGCTATCGCCAGAATAGAACGGTTCATTTTTATAATCCTAAATCGCGTAAATCCTACCGAGCTTGGAGCACTTGCTTCCAGTGATTTGCTCAGCTGCTGGCAGGTATTCGGACTCAAGAGCTCAGTTTGCACCACCTACTAACTCGACTTCCCACATAGTCCTCTATGCAGTGTCTGTTGAGTGTTCGTTCTCTTTTACCGCTGCGCGTCACAGACTTACAGTTGGGAAAGAATACGTTTAAAAAATAGATTAGATAAGGATAAAGCCTTTAATAATGGGAGCTAGTGCGTCTAAAACTGAAAATATCTGCCCAATCCGTATCACTGTCTAAATTTTTCACATTCTCTTATGGTCTGTCTAACTTTTTATTCAATTAGACCATTGAGAATCATGAGATTCGCGTTCTTACTTTCCCTGCAACATAGACGGACAGAAAACCTAAACCTGCCAAAAAAATCGATTTTAATCAAAACCAACTTGATTACCAGTTTAATCTATTGAAATTAAATAAAGTTGTTTATGAAATTTATTAATAGTAACTATTCAGGGGGCAATTGGAGATAAAATTAGAAATCGGGAATTAGTACCACTCATAACTCTTAAGCGATGATTATAAATAATATAAGTGCTATCAATGGAGAAAATATGGCGACCTTATAGTAACCAAGCCATTTACCTGTCGACTTAAAATGTTTGTTTAAGCGACTCTTCATTGCTGTAATTTCAGTATTTAACTCATCTGGGTACTCAGCTTCTTTTCCATCAATAGAGCTAAATACAAGATCTTTAGCTTTCTCCAATGATTCATACTTATTCTTTTGACTTTTAAGCAATCCGTACATAAGCAGAATCGTAACAATAACTCCGATTACTAGCAGGACAAAAACTAGTGCGTCTAACTGACCCTTTTGCATAATTGCGGCTAATGCCATAACAGAGGCTGGGACGGAAAAAAGCTTAAAAACAATGTCACTAGTCAGATTAGTTAATTTTTCAGATAGCTCAATTTCAGCTTCAGCAACTTCTTTTTTAGCCTTATGAAACGAAAAACCACTTAAGTAAGTAGACAGATTATTCTGATATAAAGCAACGAATGCTCCCCAAGAATCAATCAATTTGTTAAAGGCTTCATCTGGGGCATAACCTCCACCTAAAAATTCATGCAATGAAGCATAAAAAACACTCAGTTTATCACTGTAGTGCATATTCAATTCGGATTCGGCTGAAGTCAACTCATTCAAAAGAGAGAAATTAATGTCTTTCGATAGTAAATTTTCAGAAATACTTACACTTAAAACTATAGGTGTTCGATGTTCACCTGAGAGATAAACTAAAGTCCGAGAATCACCCATTTTTTCATCATGATAATGAGCTAAGTTTTCAAGTTTAGCTACACTTCTAATTAGTAATTTCAGCCGGCTAAAAATATCATCGTCATCAGATTCTATTGAGTTAGATGAATAATATAAATCTTCATCGAATAAATAAAATTCAGGCAATTCAACATCTTCAGAATAAGAAAATGTAAAGTTATCAAGAAAAGCATTTAAGTTTTGGTAAAATTGAGATTCATTAGTTCTAGGCGTTCGAAAAGTTAACTCAATTTCTTGGTCTATATAATCATTAAAATTGACTGAATTTCCATCAATATCACTACCATTTATCTCACGCAGGTATTCACATTGCTCAAGAATTTCAGCTATACCCTCAGTAACATGAACAGAGCAACTAAACACAGGCCGATTAAAGCTATGCTGAGATGCTGCTCTGCGTAACTGAACTAAAGGATAAAAAGACACTGGTTGCTACCCATTAATTTGCTGATTTAGTTTATCAATCAGATCTTGTGGAAGATCCTTGATTATAACTTTAGCTCCATCGAAGTAAACCCTTGCACTGGGATTACCACCTATATCTTCCTTATCAAATTCTAGGTGTAAATCGTCACCTTTGTAGACTAAATGAGTCATTGTTTTGAGTTTTGTCTTATTAACAGGGAACTCAGGTGGAACACCACTTTCTTCGCGGTTTAAATATGTAACAAACTCATCAGCATATCTATCAGCCTGCTCTTCATCATCGGTAGGAAAAAAACGTCGGGCGATTCCTTCGATATCAGGTAAAGTTGCTGGTTCATTAGATTCAGCTTTTTGTTCCAGATATACAGTCAACGCTCTTTTTAAGTTTGGAGCATGCGCTTTCAAATCTTCTTTAGACTCGAAAAAACCAACACTTTCATCAACAGCCGCTTGAGTTGCTTTTGCTGAAGGTGCACCAGCTTTACATCCCATCGCCTGAATGAAATATCCAGCTGCTGACTGACTTGTTTGTGGACTAACAAAACTTAAATACGTAGAGTCCTGACGTTCAATATCATCAGCGTTTTGATAGGCGCTGTATTTAGAAAAATTAATTTTAATTGCTTGATGAAGCTTACTTAAATCAATGTATTCAAGATCTTCCACACCGAGTGTATCGGAGAATGCGAATCCTGACTTTTGCTTGATCATCGCAGCTAAATAGAATCTAACTCCATCACTCTCATAATCCGAAAATAAGATATGTCCACCAGTAGCGAATGCAACCCCAGTAGCTTCTCGAAATAACTCCTGCATGACTGACTTTGATAGAACCATGAAGTCTTCATCACTAACATCTTCTAGTTCTGAGTATTCATAAAATGAATCGGGTACACTTCCAGAGGCCTCATCGTCCCGAAAAACACCATATCTGGCACTGTTATTCTTTCTTCCATAAATATTAACAACGCCAGCAATTACATTCTGTACACTCTCATTATCTACAGGTAGAAGGGATTGTCGGTAATGCAATGGTTGAGGTTCTTCATTTTTTTCTTTTATCAATTCATGCACAACAGCTCGATGAATAGTGATTGCCATGTAAAGTCCTTGAAGATAATTATAAATATGCAATCGTCTTACTATATAAAAGCCACACGAGAGAGTAAATGAGACCCGCTTACATTTTTTGCACTTTACACATAAAAACAAAGATTAAGAATTGCCTACTTTTTCATAACTTTCCCTGAAGTATTATCCATCCGGTACTGTGAGATCGTTCCGTCCAAAATGTGTTTTATTACTTCAACTACTGTCGCCAGTGGTACATTAAACCACTCTCTAGGCTTGTAGCTCTGTCCATCATGTCCTTTGAGGGTGATATTCAGTCGCTGGTATCCTAAGAAACCATGAACTAAAGTCTCTAGCTTATGAGCATCTATGTTGTAGCATTCGGTTATCATTACTACGCGAACAGGCGCTTCCAAAAACGTACGATCTTTCTCTGCATGTTTAATACGGTCTTCTACACTACCTTCGGTGAACCCAATTTTGTAAAGGTTCGACTTATAGGTTGCTAGAACACTATCTGAACTCTTAGTAGCAAGCACATATACCAACCCGGTAGGAACTGGGTTACTGTCAGGCTCAAGCAATGCTCCCTCACGATTAACTTTACATCCATGATCGTCACGAACTAATCCGTGTGTCAAAGACTGAAACAGCATATGTAGCTCTGTGCCATTTTCGAAGACCAAATGCAGCCTCGCATTGTAGCTACTGTAACCTTCCAGTCTTTCTCCAGCAGAATGAACATACCCCATCAAGCCATTAAGAATAAAAAAATCACCAACCTGTATTTTTAGCTCATGGCGAAAACGATCAAGTGACGCAGCGCCTGCTTTGAGTTCTTTTTGGACTATTTCAAAAATAGGAGCATATCGAGAAAAATCCGCACATGGCTGACGTTTGGCAATTTCTTCCGGTTGCGATTTTTTTTCTGCAGGAACATGGCGAATAGTGAAAATGTCAGGGGCATCAAACTCTAGCAGATCATCATCATCGTCAAAGATATCATCCAAAGACGTAACTAATTCAGACTTATCTATTTCAGATGAGGGTGTTGATTCTTGAACTTCGTAGGTTGAAGAGCCGACAGATTCAATTGATGGTATATATGATGACTCATCAGCTAACAGGCCATAAGAATCAAACTCTTTTAAAGATTCTCTCTGTTCACCGTTTGATTTAAAGGCTTTTAAACGCCTGGCCAAACGCTTTTCATCGAATGAATCCGCATCACTAGCTGGTATCCGTCCATTCTTTTCAAAGAATGTTGTAATTTCCTCAAATTGGCTCGCGATTAGGTTACCAGCAGGTGCTTTTGCCTTTAAAGGAGCTACATCAAGTAGCCCCAAGTCATCATCTTCAGAAAAAATATCATCTAAGTATCGCTTTGGCGTTTTCTTAGAAGAACGTAAACAAATCACACCTTATCCCTCTTGTTTTGCCATTCTCTGTTGCTTCATCTTGCGAATATAAGCAAGCACCTCCGCATAACGGACTTCAATAGGATCAGATGCAGTTAATGATGGTTCTCGTTGATGTTCTTTACTGAAAGCTTTAATTCTAGGCCATAGCATCACAGCTTCTTCTTCTGAGACTTTGGCTTGACTGGCTCTTACCGTCTCTTGAATCGTCTTCAACATTGCGGCATTTACAGACTTAGATAATATTTCATAAGCACCATGAAACGGGTTTACAGCATCTATCAAGTCAATATCTAAATTTTCAATGTTGACGAACTTATCACCCATCTTAATAAATTGCCGACTCGCACCAGAATCATTATTCCCAGGCTGATTATTTTTACCATGTCCTGATGTTGAGCCATCATCGATATCAGCATCATCTGGCAAATCTTTTTCATCGATAACACCACCATGTTGACCAATATACAGGCTCTGAAGAACCCCTGAGCGAACCTGCTCAATCTCATGCTCTTCCAAGTCTGGATATAAAGTTTGAATCACAGAAGGTAGCTCTATTTCATTGATAACTTCTGGCGGTGTTGTTTCGGTAATGACACCTTTTACAACAGGTTCTTTTGCCATTAATGCCGACAATATTTCGCCTTTATCACCATTTAAAATATCTAGAACTTTCTGGGATACTGGTGTAGCTGTGTCATCGATGATAAGAGTGTTGGCTGGTAACTCCCCTTGCCATTGAGAACGAGGTTTAAACTGAATACTTGGAGCCAAAATCTGCTCCATAAGTAACGATGTAGTAATCGCTTTAAGCATATTGTTAACCGATACCTTAACATCGTCGTCTTGCGCATCCGGTTGAGCGATTAGGTTCGTAAACTGGGCGTGTGTTTTACCTTTACAATCACGAGTTGCTCGACCAATGATCTGAACAATTTCGGTCATTGAACTACGATAGCCGATGGTTAGAACATGTTCACAGAACGGCCAGTCAAACCCTTCTTTTGCCATCCCCAAAGCGATAATGATGTCCATCTGTTCAGCAGACTCGATATCTCTTAAATGTGCTTGAACTTTAGGGCGCAGGTGAACGTTATCGTCAACTAAATTGGCAACCAACAGAGTTCGCCCTGTTTGCTTGCATTTTACTTGGTATATACCGGTATTGGGATCTTGCAGAATAACTTCGCCAAGCACTTCAAGAATTTGGTCGACTTCCATGTGCTTATCTTTGGTCGATTCGCCAGAATTCACGTTAGGAATATGAATGATGGTTTTTTTAGAAGGGTCAAGAATTGATGGCAAAGCCTCTACATAAGGGCCTTGATAAAAGTGATAGCCAATACCCAATGTTTTTAAATAGTTATAGCCATTTAACTGTTCATAGTAGGTGTATGTTACCTTAGTAAACTTTGCTTCATCTTCTGGCAATAAAATAGGTATTGTATCTCCACGGAAATACGAACCAGTCATCGCTAGAATGTGAGCAGAAGAGCCATTCATCAAGACATCGATAAGATTCCCTAATCGACTATTCTCATCTGCAGACACATGATGAAATTCATCTATAGCGACAAGACAATTATCGAAATCTGTCGGAGACAACTTGTCGAATACACTGCGCAATGTTGAGTGCGTACAAACCAATGTTTGTTCTTCGCTCTCCATGAAACGCTTAAATGCGTTCGTTTTGCCTGATTCACTACCGCTGATACATAGATTGTATTCTGGCTTAATCGTCCAATCAGAGAAGAATCCATATTCGGTCAAATTGGTATCTTTAAATGAACCGCCAATAGACATTTCAGGAACGGCGACAATCACTTTTCTCAGTCCCTGATGAATCAGTTTATCCAACCCTAAAAACATCAAAGCACGAGATTTCCCAGAGGCCGGAGGTGCTTTAATCAAAAGATACTGATTATCACGTTGGGCGAATGCCCGCGCCTGCATTTCACGCATCCCCATGTCGTTATGATGCGTACTTTGCCCAGTTTGTTTATAACTGACTTCCAAAATATTGTTATTCATTCCTTCAAACCTTTTGCCAACTAAATTGAACTTATTTTTCTTTTATAGCGACCAACTCTTCATAGCGAGCCAATAGGCAGCTTAAACGGTCAGCAGTATTTCTAAATGGTCTATCCTGATAAAGTTTATCAACCGCTTCATCTAATTCTTGATGAGCAATTTGTAATTCTGGCGGCATTTTTTCTGGGTCATACAACTCAGCTAAGGTTTTTCCAGGATAGTCCTCTCTTGAAAAGAGCACATTTTCAGCAAGCCTTTCAATTTGAGAACGCTGTTCTTCAGTAACTTCCGGCCACGGGAAAGAGTTATATACAACTGAAGCTGTATATCGATAATCACTTTTCAAACGCCCTGCGACGAGACGCATCCAATCGTTATGGATTATCGAAGTCAATATACCAAATTCAAAAAGCCCCCCGTCAGGAACAATGTAGTTTAGATTTGTAGATATTACATCAGAGTTAAAAAAACCGATTGGTATGTATTTTCGTCTTTCAGAAGATACACTTGGAATCAAAATAAAACTGTCCGGATTATTTAAATCCCTAAACTGATGTGGTCTTTGAGCAAGCTTTTGAGCTCCTTTGTCAGGGCTAGCAGTCCTCACTTCCTCAACCTTTTTTACCCGTTCAACTACATAAGGCATGGACTTTAATTCAGGTTCTTGGATATCAGCTAGCCAAAGACACCATCTTTCTTTTCCATTTAAGAACTCGGTAGCTCCCATTACTTTTTTTATCCATTGAGCAGCTTTAGGTTCTTTTTCTAGAAGGAGCTCATATTCTGAACGCTCTAAGAGTAAGTGACCGCCATCATTAGGTTTGTTACCAAACAATAATGGTGGAACATTATCGGACAATATTTTTCTGTGAGCCGATACCCAAGTATTATTACCTTCTGTCAAATAAGGACTAATATTCTTAACAGACTTACAATGCCATTCACCATCAATCATTTGGTAAAGAGAGCGACTTTTAGCTCTTCCAGATAAACCAACGATAACAACATGAACAGCAGCCTTATCACGTGCATTATTTGCCCATGTGAATGTCGGATAGGCAATTTGAATATGTAATCCCAATTTAAAAATTTGAGGCCACAATGTTCCAACTTGTTCACCCTGACATATTGAATTGGTTGATACTAGAGCCAATTCAGCTTTAGATGCTTCAATAAATTTTGCACCTTTCCAGAACCAACATGCTACGTAATCAAGTGTGCCGAGTGATTTAAAATCAGCAAACACTCGTTTCATATCTTCACGCTGTTCACTTGAACGACCAACAGTACCGTGAAATGGTGGGTTACCGATTACATAAACTTCGTCTTCCGATGTTTTAGGACAAACCTCTTTCCAGTTAAGTTTTAAACTGTTTCCACTAACAATCTTACCTGTTGCTTTTAATGGTAAAGCGGGTTCTGCAGGACCAATATGTTCTTCCCACTGCTTATTGATTTGGTGCTCTGCAAGCCAAAGTGAAAGGCGTGCAATCTCACAGGCAAAATCATCAAGCTCGATACCATAAAACTGATCCAGATGAATATTGCTCATGAAAAAACTTTGGTCGATTTTCATCAACGCTTTAATAACGTCAATTTCAAGGAGTCTGAGTTCTTTATAAGCAATGATCAGGAAGTTGCCAGAACCACATGCGGGGTCAAAGACCTTGATTTGGCTTAATCGAACAAGTAGACGTTTAAGACCATTTATACTGGAGCGTTGTTTTTCCAGTTCGGAGCGAAGTGAATCAAGAAACAGAGGCTGAATCACTTTCATAATATTACTGTAGGATGTGTAGTGCTGACCTAGGCGAGCTCGCTGATCGACATCAATCACAGCCTGAAACATGCTGCCGAAAATATCAGGGTTAATAGCACTCCAATCTTCCATCCCACATTCAATAAGAATACGGCGTCCTTTTTTACCTAACGTTGGTATCGGTTCGTCACTAGAGAACAAGCCACCGTTAACATATGGGAAATCAGTAAGATGTTTAGGTAGGTGCTGACGGAGATCGCTACCATCAGGACTATTCATTACTGAAAATAGATGATAAAGAAACTGGTCTAAATTATTTCCATCTTCTTCCGTACAACTTTTGATAGCAGAAGTAAATTGACCTTTTTGCTTGAAAATACCGGTATCTTCAGCAAATAAGCAAAACAATAACCGTGTAAGAAACACGTTTAGCGCATGAATATCTTCTGGTTTACTTAAGTGATTGTTCACACGGATTAAGTCGAACAGCTTACCCATTTTGACTGCAGCCTTTACATCTGCAGGCTTTTCGCTGTTCAAAATAGCCTTTTCTAAGCCAACTAGTGGCAGGAAGAAACTGTAGTTGCGATGCAGCACTTCAAAGTCAATATCCAACCGTTCACTGGTTGCCGTATCCCACGCAAGAAAACGTTCGAAATCGGTAGTCAGAATAAAGCGGATTTTGTTCTTAGCGATCGATGGATCGTCAATACGTTCATCCAATACGGCATCAATATCCTGACCTTCTTCTACTGGAAAATAATAAAGTTTATTCTTCAGCCCAACATGGCCTGGAATCTTAGCCACATTGCGAGCACCGCCCTGACGAACCTGAGTAATCGTTGCCTTGGGGAAATTAAAGGCTGTTAGGAATCCATATATAAATTCATTGGTATCTACTGATTCAACAAGAGATTCAAGTTGTTCAAAAATCTTTGCCTGATTGACGGCCATGCCTTTTCCTTTATGAAAGCTGCTAATCTGCAATTCAGTAGCAATCTTGTCTAACGGCAATCAATTCTTATCAAAGGAATTGATTTCCTTTTAAAAATGCTACCAATTATACATCAAGTCAGTTATGCAATCCCATGAGTCGTATCAGATAAACCGCTCATTGATACGTTCGCTCCCCCTCATGACTAGCTAATGACTTAAGTCTCTGTAGATATTGTTCAAACCTTTACACGAGAGGTTAATCAACCCTTTCTTATGTGTGTGGTGTTATATTGGTGATAATTATGGAGACGACTATTCGTTACTACCAAAAAATAGTCAGCAAAAAACCTGCCATAAGATCGTGTAACAACTGGCACAACAATCATTGTTTAGAAGGTTATAAATGGAAGACTTAGCAAAGGAAGAATTGTTTTCTCAGATAGAAGAACACTTAAAGTGCAGTGAACAAAGTTGGCTGTTGGGTGCAGGAATTAGCTTCGATGCTAAATTACCTTTGATGTATCCCTTAACCAACAAAGTTAAAAAAGACTTGGAAAACAAGCATGAAGAGTTGTTCAACGATATTGTTGTTCCTTTGTTCAATGAATTACCGCTGGAATGCCATATAGAACACGTACTCAGTCACCTAGGCGATTATGCTGCTTTAGCGGAAAGAAACAAGGAAAAGAAGACAACGATTAATGGCAAAGAAATAGAGTTATCTCGTCTTGAAGACATCCATTACGCCATTTTGGAATCTATTTCTAACGTTATTAGATGTGGTTATGTCGAAGACAAAGACGGTAACACAGTTGAAGAAGGTACATTATCTGAACCAATTGTTGATATCGAGGCTCACCTAAATTTCATTAATATGCTTTTCAACCATGCATCCGCTGGAGTTTATGAAAGAAGAAAAACGGTCAATATTTTTACTACCAATTATGACACTTTATTGGAAGACGCTTTAGCTCTGAATAAAGTTCCGTACTGGGACGGATTTGCAGGAGGCGCTGTAGCACATAGAACTCAACGATACGGCGAGCCTATTCCTTTGAACGGTCAACGCGCCAACGTAATAAAAATGCATGGTTCTATAGACTGGTTTCTATGTGAAAAAGGTTATGTATGGCGAGTTAGAGATAATGACCGCTACCCAGAAGTAAACCGTAGAGTTTTAATCTATCCCCAAGCGACAAAATATGTTGCAACTCAGCAAGACCCTTTTTCGGCACAATTTGATCTTTTTAGGAAGACTCTAAATTCCAATAGCAGTAATGTTCTCGCTGTATGCGGCTATAGCTTTGGTGATGAACACATTAATAACGAAATCGAATTTGCTTTGTCTAAAGAAGAAAATAAAACAGTACTCATCGCATTCTTGGAATGTAGAGATCAAACCCTCCCTAATTGCATTGAGAAATGGCGCAATTCAAGTTTTGGTCGAAGGGTTATCATCGCATCCTTACATGGTTTGTATGTGGGCAATGAAGGACCATTTACAAGAAAGGATGGCGATGACTATTGGTGGACTTTCAAAGGTGTCACATCAATATTAGAAAATGGATGCGAGGTATAACATGTTCACACCAGTTGACGAGTTGAGAATAGGACAAGTTGTTGAAGTATCAGGCACCAATATTAAAGTTGAGATATCTGATAAAATTTCCGAGTTGAATCGAACTTTTGATGGACGAGTTTATTCGATAGGACAAATAGGAAGCATGGTTAAGATTCACTATGGCCGAAAAGTAATTTTTGGCTTAGTAACCATGCTTAGAATGCGTTCAGAGGAATTAATTGAAGCTGGTAAACCAGTTAATGCAGATGCCGATCAGCGAGTAATGGAAGTTCAATTATTAGCTGAAGGTAGCTGGAATGCTGTTAAGGAAAAACTAAGCTTTCGCCGTGGTATTAAAACCTATCCTCTACCACAACAAGGCGTATTTCTTCTAACAAGTGAAGAAATAGCCTGTGTGTATCGCTCAGCTGAAGGAACAAGAGATGAAGAGGTCGATCCATTAGTTCCTTTCGCAACATACAGTGCATCGGAGTCAACTGCTTGCAGAGCTAATATTAATAAGATGTTTGGTATGCATTGTGCCGTTCTGGGATCAACAGGCTCTGGTAAATCAGGTACGGTAGCAGCCATTATTCACAGTGTTCTTTCCCATAAGCACAACCAAGTAGAGCTATCACCACAAATAGTAATCATCGACCCACATGGAGAATATGGTACAGCATTTAAAGAAAGAGCTATTCAATATCGTGCATACAATATTGCGGCTGGGCAAGATGAACAAGAGGAAATAAAACTCCCTTACTGGTTAATGTCTAGTGATGAATTTACTAATTTGGTAATTGGAAAAACAGAACATAGTGCTACTAGCCAAAATAACGTGGTTCAAAAGGCTCTCGCACATGCCCGGATGGTGGCATGTGGTATTGTGAAGCCTTGCCCTAATGAGTTTGGTACTGATGCGCTGGTTCATCTAATTAATATGGATGACCCGGATTTATGTGACGATAAAGATACGTCTGATATCTTAGAGTTTGACCGTGACAAACCGAGACCTTTTTCTTTGGACGAATTTGAAAACCATGTCCGATACATACAAGGAGGCAGAATAAACAAAGGTAAGCATGAGAGTTTAACTAATTCAGATTTAGCCAAATCTCCAGTTCCCTCTGTACTTGAGAAATTGAAAGTTCTTCGTAGAGATACTCGTTTGGCATTTATGATGAAAAACTGGGCAAACAATGGTGATATAAAATTGCATCAAGTTCTAAATCAATTTGTTGGGGCACCTCAACAAGCAGGTAAAGATATCAGAATTATTGATATTTCTGGCCTGCCTAACGAAGTCGCAGGACCTCTAGCAGCATTAATAGCTAGATTACTTTTTCAATACAAAGTGTTCCAAACTCAAGATGAAAAAGAAAAAGATCCCATTCTATTGGTATGCGAGGAAGCCCACCGATACGTTCCAGATCATGGGGAGGCTCAATACGCAGCTGCGCAGGGAGCGATACGACGGATTGCGCGAGAAGGTCGAAAATATGGCATAGGATTGATGTTGGTAAGTCAACGACCTGCCGATGTTGACAGCACTGTAATATCTCAATGTGGTACATGGGTAGTATTAAGGCTTACAAACTCTGCTGACCAGCAGCATGTCGCTCGCTTCTTACCTGATGGTCTATCCGGGATGGTTGGAGCCTTACCTATCTTGTCTCAGCAGGAAGCCATTTTTGTTGGGGAAGGGGCCGCTTTACCCTGTAGAGTTAAAGTTAAAGATTTGAAAGAAGATCAGTTACCTAAATCTAGTACCATTCCGTTTGCTTCTGGTTGGTCAAAAGGTCGATTAGATCTAGAAGAACTTGAAGATATATCTCGAAGAATGTGTTCTTAAGTTAAGTAGGATGCAATCTGTTAATTTATAAGCCATGATTCAATAAAACTAACAGATTGCTCCAAAATCAGGTTTGCGCTGCAGAACGACCAACTCCGGAAGGATGGCATAGGGTTTACTGGCCTGAAGAGGCCATTGCCATTTTGAAGCAAGGACATGTTACTGAAATAAGCCTCGATCATGATCTTGGCAACGATGAACACGGCACTGGCTATGATGTTGTTTTATGGATTGAAGAGGCGGTTGCAACTCAAGGTTTTCAACCACCGGTTATACGAGTTCACAGCGCTAATTCATCTGCAAGGCAGAAAATGGAGTTTGGGATTGCCAATATCAAACGTTTGAATATGTTGGGTTAACACCACATGACATGTATTACAGCGCTACCTGATATAGGAATAGAGGTTTCAAGAACAGAATCGCAATCTTGATCTGCAACGACGAAAATTGAAAGCATATCTATGAATCACACAGTTAAGATTCAAAATAATCGGTACGGAGATACGTTCAGCTCACTGTTTTTAAGGTAATAATCGTCCCAGCCACGAGTATCAAATGGAACTTGTTTACCTTGTATATCTATATGCAAATAACCTAGCTTTGCACCAACAACAGCTTTCGAACGAGCAATTGGCATCACAATCGCGTCTATCATCTTTTGAGCATCAGATTTTGAAGCGGGTTTATATACCAAAGCTACTTTATTACCTATCTTCATACACTTACGGCTAAAGGTTATATGTTTATCACCAACTTTACCATAAGCCTGACTTCTAAGTTTGCCTAATTCACATGTTGGTTTCTCTAAATTGACAACCCCAAATCGAACACCATAGTCAGTGTATTGATTTTCTCGGTTCGCATATAAAATAGCGATCAAATCGTCATTAGCACTGAATGCCGGATAAAATGAATGTGACTCTTTCATCCAAAAACTATCCAGTTGTGTCGGCCGGTTGAACTCTAAGTTGTATCCATACTTCGCACTTGCTACGAATCCATCACCGTTGAATTTTAACTGGCGACCAGTTGGCTTTTGATTCAATGAACCACGTTCAGGATCAACGAATCTTGCATTTCGCGTTTGAAGTGAACCATCGCGGTTGAAATACTCTCTGAGCCGGTACAACCCGTTTTCCAGTGTATGAGAACTTATCGAACCATCATCAAAGTGAGTAAACTTTTCTTCTTTATCATTCACGTAAAATGTCGGCTTTGGCGACGTGTTGTCATTGGCTTGAACACAAGGTTCCCCCAAACACATTGCTACTTTTTTCTCGCTCGTTGTTGAGCATCCACTGAGAGCCAATATAGACAGCCCAATTACAAACAACCCCTGCTTTTTCATAAATTACATTCACCTTTTTATTTTAAACCTAATAAACAACCTATCTTTGTATCTATCTGTTTTTTATTAGATTTTACCTTGCGATAAAATAAGACTCTGCCGTTAATCACCCTCTTAATCACTAAGATTAAAGACTCTGTACAACGAGTAGCGATCTCTTTGTTTTGCAGTAATTTTAGGGTTGAAGTAAAACACCGTATCGTCGCTTAATCGCTTGATATACGGGTTAATCGATATGCGCTGCTGATTATACCAGCCTGTAAAATAGGAAAGATTTTCCTTTCTCCAGAGGTCTTTGTGCCCATTCATTTTTACAGCTGGTACATAAAGGAATTGCTCAACCCCAGCAACGTTAGCAAATTTTATCTGCTCTATTGGAAAACCAATCGGCAAGTAAGTCTTAGCAGCCATATAATCGCCACCTTGCGGCACTAGCGGGATATAACCATTATTGTCGCGGATAAGCATAGGAATTCTGGCTGTGAGTGAGTAGCAAGGCGAATAGACAGCAGTACAACTCTCATCTGAAGTACTGGTCACTTAATTCTGTCCAAGAAATAAAAACCTTCTGAGCCCACTTTTTGATATTCTTCCTTCGCTTCACTTCCCATTGCCATTTTTATGGTATCTACAGCAATTCGGTTAACGTATTGTGCCTGAGTATCCAAGTCTTTATTGTTATCCACTTGAATAATTGTGTAGAGATATTGTTCGCCTAAAAGGGAATTATAGCCAGATCGCGAACCTTGTTGAGCTAGTAATCCCATCACCGCATCAAATGAGGTGATACTTCCTAATCCAGCGGCGACAACTGTAGCCACAGAAGAAGTATTAGCCAGTTCTTTGTGTGAATTTGTATCGTAATAAAACTTGTCTAAGTTGTTGGCATTACGTCCAGGTTCTATCCATCTTAGTGGATAGTAGAACCGTGTAGCTTCGGAAAATTCTTCCACATTGAGCGCATAGTCATCCGCATATTTACCCTGAGATTCAATGGACTCATTGGGAGTGCTTGCGCATCCAGATATCGCTAAAGTGAGAGCTGAAATCATGACGTTTTTTTTCATAGCACTATTTTTTGATGAGTTACCTAACATTGAATTTCCTATATTTATCAATAAGTAAACTTTTTGGCGAATGGCGTTTTGAGAAGCTTGATACCGAATGAATGAAGTCAGACCAACCCCACAACTTTCATTTTTAAATGAACTGAATTGCAACTATCATGACTATAAAAATTGCAGACAGTTTTATCGCAAAGACTATAGGTACCCTCTTATAGGTTTGATAAATTACCTCATAAAGTTCGTCCTGCTCTCTCTGCATGCTCTTTTCTTGAGACAATAAGACGCCATCACGTACCTTTTGAGCAATTCCTGGTTTCCACTGTTCGTACAGCTTTAGTCTTTCTGGAGAAGGAAGTTCATCAACGTAATTTCTGCCCCTGATAGAAGCGAGAATCTGCTCTACGGTTCCGCTCTTTCTTAAAAACACCCTCATTTGTCCCGTAAAATGTTATCAGTCAAATTTGGCATCTTGGTCGCTTTTAACCTTAGAATCTGGGCGAGTAATTCACTCGTTACTCCTTTTCCAAATTCTGAACGTAAGTGACGTTCCGGATAGGGTTGTAATAGTTCTTCAGATCCAATTTCGCCGCAGGCGTACCATTGGGCATTCAATCCATGTGCGTGGGCTATCATCCGACGCACAGGGTCGTTGTCGTCCATTTGCATCCTGAAGGGTAATTCTGTATCAGGCGCTAATTCATCAGCGGAAAACACACCATGTTCAATAAGGTATGAACGATCATAAAAAATCCCTAACGGGTAAAGTAGTAGCCCCGATTCTGACGCTGCATTTTTTAGCTTTGCGATAGCTTGAAAATCCGGTTCCACCATTTCTAACAGTGTCTTTGTGCGAGTATGGAACCATTCTTTATACTTAGTGTGCACACTTGCATTACGTTGAAAATACTCATTCGAATAAAGCAAACTAAGCGTATCAAAATATAAAACCTTCACTGAAACCACCTAGTTCGTATTAGGCATAGTTAAAATGGTGCTTCATGAAAAAGTCCAGATGACATCCTCTTTCTAACGCTCTTTCCTCAATTTGCTTCCATAAGAGTGGTAAATAGGCTTTCAGATCTTCCGCTTCCGATTGATGATATTCATCCTCACAGTCCCCTGCAGCAGCTTTTAGCCACTCTGAAGGTGTTAAAATAGTGAGCCCAAGATGAAAATATTCTGGAATGGCTGCCCGTATTGATTCTTCGCTACCGCTAGCAACATACATTGTGAGGCCTTCACCTGTTGCGTAATAATGGCTAACACCGATGTAGAACATATCAATACCTCGCTAACATATTGTCTAATATTAAAAATATTTATTACTGAAATGCAGCAATTACACGCTCTCTGAAATTTCCTAAGTTCAATTGACCAGAAGAAGCTGAGTATGCAGTTATGATTGACGGTTTTTCCAAACGTTCTTTATCCCAACTAAGCTGTGTCTTCCCAATATCAGTTTTTTTCTTTTGTTGATCAGAGAAATAGGCTCGATCTAACGAAACAGAAGCTTGAGGTCTATCTTGCCAATTATCTGGTTTGATAAATAAGCATGAGTCCGGAATATCTTGCTCGATCTGCTCAGCAAAACTCACTAGGCTTTCTTCAGCAAAAGTGTACAACCAAGCTTGCTGATTCGAGGATTCATGCGTTCGCAAAATTCGTCCTAAAACTTGCCTGAAATAAAGTTCTGTCTTCACAAAACTTAAATGGCAACAGACTTGTAGACGTGGGATATCGGTTCCCTCACTAATCATTCCGACGCTGATAATCCACTGAGTCGTTCCGTTTCGATACCCATTGATTTTTTCTAGTGGATTTTCATGATAGTAAGTGACTATCTCTGTACTTTGCTCATATGTCTCAGTCAAAACTTTCTGAATTTCGATTGCATGTCCTACTGATGAAGCAACAACCAAACCACCGGCATTAGGGTTATCCATACGTATATCTGCTAGCTTTTTGCAACCAAGGCCAAGTACATAAGTCATTGCATCAATATTTTGCAAAATGCTTTGATACGGAGTTGCTGATTGCTTTAAAAGGTCAGGAATTGACGAAAATGACTTTGATTGTCCACTTTCTGAAATAGATAAGCGATCATTATCAATTAGTACAATTTTAGGTGAGCGACAGACCTTATCGATAATCGCTTGCTTTAAACCGTATTGATAATCACAGTGGATACGACCTTCTGCGTCAGAATACTGTGCTAACGTAATTGGCAATAAATCTGAGCGCCAAGGAGTGCCAGATAGGGATAATGTAAACGCAGCAATCCCTTGAATTTGTCTCAAAATTTGCTCACCCCATACATTGGCATTTTCAATTTCATCACCTGAACAATGGTGAATCTCATCAAATACAACCAATACGCGGTGCTTTTTAATTGTTTCCCAAAAGCTATCTCTAAGGTATTTCATACTCTGATATGTAAACGATGCACCTATTGAACCAAGTCCACCGGAAAAAGAGCATCCCAATCGCCATGAAAAGGTATTTTTGATACCATCAGCAATCGTTAATGATGGCGAAAAACAGAGGACTAGGTCAATTTTGTCTAAGTCATACAGCCTTTTGGCAATTTCGGCAGCGGCCACCGTTTTTCCAGCCCCTGGAGTCGCCTGAACCTGAAAATGTGAATGTCCAGCTAGATACTTTTCTAAAGCCGATCCAACACACTCCTCTTGCCATAGTCTTAACATTTTACTTCCCCACAATTACTAAGCTTTAGGGCGTGATTAAGAACATTTATTTTGGCTAGATATCTAACAGAGCGTTCTCTAGTTTCTTCGGATAGTTTTAACAATGATGATTTCTGTAAAGGTAACCTTTCAGACAATAGTTGAAATTCTTCGATCTCAGCTAAAGCTATCGCAAGTTCAGCTTCATACTTTCGTCGTTCCAAAGTCAGCTCATCAAGGGTAAGTGCTTCATCCGAATTTTTTACGACTGTTTTTAGCTTTTGTTGCTTACGCTTTTTCGGTTTGAATACAGTTTCTTTAAACTGCTCTGATTTGTGGTATGTCCTTGTCCGCCCTTGGCCATTAGTCCAAAGCAGCCCTTTCTTTTCTAAAGGCAATAACTGACGATAAAGAAATTTACGCGCTTCCGTTATATCCTCAAATTCTCCCGTAATCGTTAGTAGTTCGTCCCTTAAGGCAGGAACCGTTAATCCATCAAGTCCTTTCTCGATGAATAAGGTAAAAATATATTCATTAATCGCTGTTTTCTTCGTCATAAGAGCTCAACTACGAACCAAAATGCGGATTATAGTCCGTGGCTATAAAATCCGCAATGAAGGATATTCTTTCATTTTGAGTACCATTAAAAATGAAAGACTTAGCGAAACGGTTTGGGGATAACTTACGTAGAGAGCGTAAGCTTAAAGGTATATCTCAGGATAAATTGGCTATTTCAGCAGACATCGACCGAAGCTATGTCGGTCGAATCGAAAGAGGAGAGGTCAACATCACTCTAGAAAAAGCGTACCAGTTGGCAAGTATACTTGGTTGCGATGTGCGTGATTTGCTGCCATAAGGGAAACCCTAACTATAAAATTTATAAACACCTATGGAAGTAAAATATTATTGGAGAAATCGAGAGATAAGGTTTTGCAAAACTACTGTCAGAGGACAATAAAATTTGATCGGAAACGTGCTTTTTCAAGCGATTCGTAGGCTATAAAAAACTAAAGTTTGATCATTTTTAAGGTACATTGCTACCCGAAACACGATGGAAATGACAATAAAGTCTGATCTATCCTCTAGCAAGGTTTTGGACAGGAATGAGTTACATTTTACCCTAAATTAGCATTTCATGGATTACTAAAGGTATTACAAAACCTCTCCTCTAGTGGCCAAATTAACCCATCTACTACAAAAGTATTATTTGACATTGTTACGCATATCAACCGCGATGGAATAAATTGTTTTATTCCCAATCACCTGAAGTTCTTTAAACCCTTTAGCATAGTCCCTCGTTCTACTATCGAATACTACTAAATATCCTAAATTTGAACCTGTATTCTCTTGATAATGTATGATCTGATCTTCACCAGATATGGCATATAAACTTGAGTAACCATTACCACACATCTTAAGCTCTACAACAACTTTTAATCCGCCAAATAACAAGTATAAGTCTATAAAACCAGCCCCAGCACGCTGTTCTGGCAAGATTGCTATGTTGTCCTTACCAAACTTTGCTGACAGAAATTGTATGAGTAATTGTTTCGCCATCTCTTCGGGCTTAGAACTCCATTTATATTTGCCTTTAGATTTATCAAAAGTCCAAAAGTGCATCCGAGAATTTGCCGATATCGCTTCTGAAAACTCTTTCAGTGCAGCCAGAATATCATCACTAGTTATTTGCATAAACAACTCGGGCTTAAAGTCTGTCGCTATTACTGCGTTGGGAATATTTGCAATACACTCTTCTTTTAAATCTTTTAACTCTTCAGTATCTGAAGTCGACTTATTTAAGTATTCCAAAGCCTCAAGATATTTATGTTGTTTCTGAAGTGCCTTACCGCAGATATAACAAAGGTTTGGTAGCTCGCCTAGTAGCTCAATTCTTTTCTTTAAGAAACTTTCCGCTTTGACCCAGTTCTCATCTTCCATATAAAGGACTGCAAGGTTATTTGCTGCTGGATAATTGAATGGATTAGTCTCCAACGACTTTAAGTAACTTTCTTCCGCATAATTTTTAAGGTCTTGCTTGTGATAAACCAGACCAAAATGAAAGTGAACCAAATCAATTAGGCCTCGATCATCTCTTTTTTCCAAATAAGCAAGAGAATCATCCAACAATTCAATGGTATCTGATGTAGAGTTAGATGATTTCATAGATTCTCTGAGTAAGACAGTACCTATAAGACCTGAATCTCCAAAGTTCAAAACTTCATCTAAAAGAGACTTACTTATCTGTTCATTAGCTTCATAGAACTCCGCTACTTTGGTTTGTAGGATGAATAACTTATCTGTAATTTCTGAAGCTATACCAATAGCCCTTTGCTTATAAAGGCTAGCTTTGTCATTAATGCCCAACTCGTTTGCATATACAGATGCTACGCTATATGAGGCATGTAGGCTTATTTCAGCACCGAAAACACCCTCATCTAGTTCAAAAGCCTCTTCTATTGTGTCTAATGCCTCTTTCTTCTTTCCCTGCCTATATAGGTAATTCGCTTTATCCTGTAATAGACTAGCTTTACCATGACGTTCAAGTAAATCACCTGAAGAAACTAGCTTTATACAGGTCTCCAATGTTTCCAAAGCAATAGTCGGATTACTCTTGGCCTGTATTTTCGACAGTGCTAACAAGTTAGCAATAGCTGCTTTCTTGTTGCCTGTCTCAAGATACTTATCAGCACTTAATTTACGATAATAACCTTTGTCTTCATCTGTACTGGATAGAGAGGCTAAGTCTTGATAAGTAACTGCTAAATGGCCAGCATTGACATTATCTTTATTGATTAGACTCTTATACAATATTACCGCTAGGTTTCTTTTTTCTTGTTGCTTCGCATACCTTGCTTTTTCAACAATAAAACCATCTAAGATCCAATCAGTTAAGCTATCTGAAAACTCACTCTCTAGTCGTTCAATGTAATGTACAGCTTGGTCTAATTCTCTCAAATGTGAAGAGAACGCAAGCCCTAGCTTTAGGTGGTTTTTTCTAGATTCTTTATCTAGCCCAACACTATCGATTGAACCAATGAGATCCAAAATTTTCCTATCTTTAATCTTCGATAAAAAGAAATTGTTCTCGATTAATAAAGATATTGCTTCTGAAGCTTCCCCTGCATCAATTTTGGCCTGTGCATCTTTAAGAACATCTTGTGCAATTCTTTGTGGAAGCCCTTGTAAGGAGTCATGAATCTTACGACCAATATCTACAACCTCTGGGTTTTGACTATCAATAGTTCCCAAAGCCCTTGAATCTGAAGTTGTCATGGTAAATCTATGTCCTGATTTATTCTGCTCTTTCATACGACCCTTACAAAGACTGCTAAATATATACTGATTTTCTTATAGTATCTGATTTTACAGATGAAATCTGTTGCGTTTACATCCACCTATTATGGTTCTTCTACAATTACTCTCATGAGAAAAAATAAGTCAAATTTAGGAAATAGAAATCAAATTCCGCTCTGGCGCACTATGGGGTCAAAGGTGACCCAGAGTGCCGCATGTGAAGGTTTTGGACAGAAACGAGTTTGTATCATTGCCGTAATACCGTGGCTATTGATAAAAATAACTAATGAAAAACAGGGTCATCTTCTAATTGCCATGCTTAAGTATGTGTTAAATTGAGTATAAGTACCCACACACATCACGGAACACTATGAGAACTGAGCAAGAAATTTTTGATGAACTAGAGGTAATTGCTGCCCAAGAAGGTTTCTGGGAAGTTATTGCTTTTTTCTGTTGGAAAGACACTTTTATTCATTTTTCTGGTGAAAAGTTGGACGCTGAAGCCTTCGCACAGGCATTTGATAGAACTCGCTTATCCAGAACTGAGCTTTCAACACTCATTGGTTTAGCTTGTAAAAGCGGATTCAGCGATCAGCAACTGAGCTTAGATGAATTAAAAGAAAGAGCGGAACATGTCTGGCATCTTCTCGATGAATTACATCATAGCTTTTATCCACCACTAGATTTTGCTGCCTTGTCTGAAAAATTTGGTTCCAAGGATGGTGATGATATCCCTAATTTTGGTGAGTTCATGCGAGAACTAGCCCCAAACAGAGATAAAAATCACTTTATGCGAGAAGCTATTTTTTACGGAGGGGATGGGGTTTTTAAACATCAATATAGAGATTTAGCCAAGCGTAGATATTCTCTTGATGAGGATTGGGTTGAGGCAAACAAAGGGTTCAAAATCCCTCAAGCAGTTGATGTTATTTCGGCTATAGAGCAAATTCAACTAGAAAAAGCCAATCAGTTAGCCTCTTCAGCAAAAAGCTGGCCATTGCCATACCACCTACCTATGTTCATTTTTACTATCTCTGAAGTTGTAATACGAAGTGGTTTAGGCGAAGAGGTTGTCGAGGCTGTGATCGCAGCTTTATCAGCCAAGCCCGAAGAAGGAATGAAATGCTTTAAATCTGTGGATGATTTTAATCATAAGAATGCGTTCCCTATAATAAAAATTGGTGAAGACACCTTCGTCAGTTTTCAAGCCTACAGTTTATGGGAGGCTCTTTATGAAAGCCCATTCTTTTGGTTTAACGAAGACAAAGCTTACAAGTCTATTGCAAGCAAACACAGAGGTGCTTTTACTGAGGATTTTACCGCTGAACGCCTAGCATTAGTATTTGGTAAAGAGAATGTATTAACCAATATCGATATCTTCGATGGTAAAGGCAAAGCTGGCGAAATTGACGTTTTAGTCACATTTGGTCGTTTCGCGATAGTAGTACAAGCCAAGTCCAAGAAGCTCACTATTGAAGCTCGTAAAGGTAACAGTCAGCAGCTTGAAGGTGATTTTAAGAAAGCGATTCAAGATGCCTATGACCAAGCTGACTTGTGTAGCCAACTGTTGCAAAAAGAAGGTTATATTTTCAAAGACGAATTTGGCAACGAAGTTAATATTCAATCAGATTTCAAGACGATATTTCCTGTTTGTATCGTATCAGATCACTTCCCAGCTCTTGCTGCCCAAGCTCGGCACTTTTTGAAATATAAAACAACCAATGTAATAAAACACCCTTATGTAATGGATGTGTTTTTAATGGATATGATTACAGAAATGTTACCATCTCCTCTTTGGGTCATCGACTATCTTAATAAACGGAGTGACTATGGTGATTCAATTCTTTCTAATCATGAACTAGTAATTCTTTCAACTTACATCAAACAAAACTTATACTTTGAGGAAGATCCAACGCTAGTTATGCTTGACGATGATATTTCCACAGATCTTGAATTAGCTATGTTAGCCAGAAGAGATGGTCATGATGGCCCCAAAACTCCTGAAGGTTTTCTCACAGTTCCTAGAAAGTCTCATGTTGGAAGGATTATCGATGATATTGAGTTTTCGCCAGATTATTGTCTTCAGAAGCTAGGATTACACCTTCTATCTATGAGTGGTAATAGTATCGATCTACTCAATAAAGCAATTTCAAAGATGATTACTCAATTTAAAAAAGATCATCAGCACCATGATATATCTCTTCCCTTGTTAGAGGAAAAAACTGGCTTAACTGTCCATTGTAATGAAGATGACAATGATACTGCCTATAAGAGACTGGTTACACATTGTGAGAAACGAAAATATACATGCAAAGCAGAATCTTGGGTTGGATGTTGTTTTAGCCCAACTAAAGATAAGTTCCGATTTGCTTCATACCACGAAAGCAAGTGGAGCCAATCAGATGAGATGGATAGTTTAGTTGCGGATCTTAAGCCTATTTCACCAGAGCATCACATAGAAGACGTAAGAAAAATTTCCTTTGGTAAGCAGCCGCAGATAGAAGGTAAAAAAGTTGGAAGAAACGAACCTTGCCCATGCGGCAGTGGTAAGAAATATAAACGATGCTGTATACCATAATTCTGATTTAGTGGTAAAAATCCAGTCGCTTGTGAGCCTCGCATTCATCGCGAGGCTTGTTCGTATTAGAATTGCTTATTGATTAAAATAGTATTTAAAACCCATTTTGGGGCAAAACCTTCTTAGAACTATTACATCCACAACGTGTCCACATACGAATGTATTCACGGGCAAAAACACCATATGTATCGCTTCAACTAAACAGGTTCCGTACACAAAGGCCACAGCCAACACCGACCAACTTCTTGGATTTATATCCAACTTTTTGGCTCGATAACCAAATAATTGTATCGGCGTATACTACTATCATCCTACCTAGCTGATTTTGCAGAAGAAAGTTAATGGCACGCTTACTGCTTATTGTCGTGATAATTAGTATTTACTTTAGGTATTTGTGTGTCGTATAAAACCCTTCCACTGTCGGAAGTAATGTCCCATGAATTCGGGTTGATAGAGGGCAACTTCCACAACCTCGCGGAAGCAGATATCGCCTCTGCCATTCCTGCTCATCTTACCTTTGAGCAGCTAAAACAACACCTCCACGAGGGTAAGCTCGTACTCGTGAGTGATACACCTCAAACTCCCGCACTTCTGAGTTACAACGACCCAATTGGTCCTAAAACATGGCGGCTGAACTCTGAGGTTATCTCTGCATTTTCGGATAATGCGGCTGAGGAGTTGTTAGCAAAAACGAAAATCCCCAGAGCAACGGGAGGGTACAGTGCGCGTATTGGAGATACCGCGATACTCGAACAAGCGTATACGCCGCAGCCAATCGCAGTCGAAAGTGAAGAGGAAATCAGCAAGGAATTTGAGTACAGCTTCGAAGTTGGCTGCTCGGATGCCACCATAAAGAAAATGGTGCACAGTGACTTTGCTTTAGCGAAAACTGAAAAAGAGAACGCGGTAACTCGCTGGGAACAAACCAATACCGAGCAAGGCACCCGCTACACAACGTTATGTGTATTTGATGAGCCAAAGCGTTTAAATATTCACATAGCTGATGACAATCTCGGGCTGACGCCACTTGAAGCCATCACACTACAAAAAGCTGGCAGCCATAAAACTGAGGAAGGTTTTATACCTGTTGTCCCTGCTGTGCTATTGGGCGAACGTTTAGGCTTGCCGACAGAGGGCTATTACTACCACTTTAATGATGGTGAACTGGTCCAAGAGTACAAAATTCTCGGACAAGAAAAATGGGCGTTTTACGCTACGCGATCGACACAAGAGACGCTCAATGACGAGCGCGGTTTTACCAAAGACCAAAGCGCTATATTGGTGTATTGGAAGTTGGCCAACCAAGTCCTTGAGAACCAATACATCGTTTACCTTGATCGCCAAATCACGCGTGAAGAGCTCGATAATCTCAGTGAAGATTGGCTGAGCGAAAACGGGATAAAGTTGGATATCCCCGCACTGTTTGATGCGGTCAAACAGCCGGAAGAGGCACGCTCAGACAATATCGACGATGAGACCGAAGCCGAACAGACCGCAGCGACGCACATCGTAGTTGCAGGGGAAAACTGGCAGAGCATAGCTGAACGGTATGGTATGGGTGCTAAAGCCTTGCTCTCGCTTAACCCTGTGTTTGAGGCCGACCCTCTATCACTCGCAATTGGTGATGAAATAGTTGTTGCAGAAGCACAGCAACAACAAGCACCGGACAAAAAGAACACTTTTCCGCCTCTGCACCCGCAAACCTACAACAACATCCGCAACAGTCATTACCAACACAGCGATACATTGCTTGGGTTGACCAAATACCGAGCCATCAACGCCGCTGATTTCGTCGAAGGCGACGTAGCTATTCTTAACTTAAAAGACGCCACAAGCTCGCTCGTGTTCGCTAAATCCTGCACCAGGCCAGAAGGGTGTATTGAAATTGGTGACCAACAAGAGTCAATCAGTAACTTCGGCCCTTGGTCATTCTTCTTTGCGCAAGCAAATGCGACCCCAGCTGCTTTCATGCCTGCCATTCAAGCAACACAAGCACAAATGGCCATGGGAAGTTCCGCAGCTGTCGCGGGCTCACCAGAGCAAACGCAACAAACCCAAACCGCGGCGATGCAGTTGGATAAACTGTCAGGTACATTGAAAGATAAAATCGTTGAGGGCTACCGCTGGCAAGTAGAAGGCATTGGCGCTTTGTTTGCCATGCAGCAAAGCTTGTTTGGCGATAACACCCAATACACAGACCAAGATTTACGCCAAGTGACCACAGCGCAAAGCCGCGTTCGTGTCCACATTACCGAGCCCCAAGATGGGGAGTTTTACCCGCATGTGCAGGGCTATCACATAGACGATACCCGCATCCCTATCAAATACGTGAAACAAGGGATCAATGGCCAGCTGTCCGTTGTGATTGAAGAGAACGGACCAACCATCTATTGGACACCAGAAGAAAACGGTGAAGCAAGTTGGCAAACTACCCCCGATCATAGTGATGGGTTTGAAAAAGACGATATACTTGTCACGCCAATTCACTCGGATAGTGATGCAAACGTCACCGTTACGCCTGCGCCAGAAGAGAAAGACTGGCGCGATGCGATCTTGGTATTCCCTGAAAGCTCAGGCATTGCACCGCTCTATGTGGTTTACAAAGAAAGCCCGAGAGATAAGCCCGGAGTTGTTACTGGTAAGGGCGAAGATATCTTTGGTATCTGGTTAGCTGATGCGGGTAAAGATTTTGGTGCTCCAATACCCTCCCAAATTGCTGATAAGCTAAGAGGAAGAGAGTTCAGTAGCTTTGATGCATTTAGAGAGGGATTTTGGTACGCCGTTGGTGAAGACCAAACTTTAATCAACCAGTTCAGCCGTGCGAATCAACGTTTGATCAAGAGAGGCCGCTCTCCTTTTTCGCAACCAAGTGAACAAGTTGGAGGGAGGCAAAGGTATGAGTTACACCACAAAGAAGAGGTACAGCATGGTGGAGAAGTATTCCATGTAGATAATTTATGTGTCCTTACCCCGAAACGACATATCAGCATACATAAGGATCAATAATATGAAGCTTGTAATTAAAGATGCCTTACAAGACTACACCGAGGCGGAATTCTATCGCTTCTTAGAAGAATTTTTTGAAGACACCGACACTAACGATTTAGATGATGAAGCTTATGACTTGCATATATCAAATCTATCCGCTCATTTTTCAGAGTTAGTATCTCACCCTGATGGTAATGCTTTGATCTTCCACCCTTCCCCAGATAGAGAGGACTCTCCTGACGGTGTTATTTTAGAAATAAAAGAGTGGTGCGCTAAGCAAGGAGAACCTTGCTTCAAAGAGTAAAAAGTAAAAGCCGCTCAAAATCCTCTTGTGTCAGAACCTTATGGTTGCTCTCGGTGAACTCAATATTTTGTCCATTGCGATTGAAGATAACGTACCAACCATCAATTGGACGCCAGAAGAAAACGGTGAAGCAAGTTGGCAAACTCCCGATTCAAGTCAATTTATACCTGCGAACCTTAAACGGATGATGGATGGCAAAGCTCCTCGAGCAAGGTTTAAGGATACCGTTGAGGGAAGACGTTCTTTCTAAATGCACCATGTTGAATAAATACAACATGGTGGTTCTGTGTACGATGTTGATAACTTAAGAGCCCCCGTAATACAACACGAGGATTGACAACAATAGCATTAGAAGAATGGATTACTTTTAGTAAGGATAAAACCAATTAACAGGATATGAATGAGTATTTACTCTGTCTTATAATGGGGCAAAGGCGTGTTTGCTATAGTCGGTTCGCAACACCTCTGCCAAGTGAACTGACAGAGGAAAAGTGACAAACTTTATTGTAAATGATCAGACTTTATTGGACTCGTTCAAACTATATTGTCTTCTGACAACTAATCTAGTTTTTCACGCGTTTTAAAGTCTAAAACGTTACTGTTCATTCCCATATCTTGAACATCAATCATCAACTCAACATGTTTTTTTTCATCAGGAATCTGCCCCCACATGGCAACATTCATTTGATGCATTCTTACTGCTTGCTCTTTTATACGCTCTTTATAGCTCTCTAACTTTGAGTTTTTCGACGTTAATTCTGCCTTGAGCATTTTTATTTCAACCTTAGCTTTATCTAGATCATTTTTAGCTTTAATGTATAAAGGATGCCTACGGATGTCATCATCAAACACACCTTTTACAGGACCATATTTACGAGCAGCTTCAGCGCTCAGAATATCTTCCTTTAGTTTTGGATAACGTTCAGGTTTAACTACACCATTCGATAATCCAGCTTCCTTCTCGACATTTGAAACAGTAATTTTCAACTTATTGGCTTTAAGTTTCTGTTTTAATTCCCTGTGGGTTGGCCTTTTGGCAACAAGGCGTGCTAATGCGTCTCTTAACTGCCTCTCGGTCGGGCTTAATTCAGTTTCATCTGTCATATCTTACACTACCGTTTTTGTTGGTATAACCAAACTCAACACATCTTCTGCAAATTCATACTTATCATGCTCGAACTCTAAATCATCCATTATTTCTTCAGCAGCTTTTACTTGCATATAGTATTTGGTTGCAGCACTTGAATTTAACTCATTGTTTTCTTTTAAAAACTCAATATTTCTCATCGCATCCATGCGTGATACTTCAGCGTAAACAGCATTTTCAATAAAGTCATATTCACAGTCAACACACTCAGTTAAATCAATATTTATACGCATTGAGCATTGGGTGTTGGTGCAATACATACCAGGAGCAACAGCGTGTAAATGAGCTTTACCATTGGTCAACAGATCTATCCAGTACTCCGTTGACAACTTGCGTTTATTTATTCCATCTTCAAAATAGCTTTCACCTTCACGACTGATTGCTTGACCTTTGCCTCCGGCAATACGTTCACGGTTTGCCATTTTTTGATATATACGAGCAAAAATCTCAGCCTGTTGCGTGATCCGCTCTTTTTGAATTTCGCTGTAAATTTTTTCAAATGAAAAGGCGTTTCGAGCATACCAGCGTGTCATCGCCATCGACAAATGCGACAACTGTTGCTTCAAAGCCGGGAAAGAACACAACTCATAGCCAATGAGGTAATATGCAAGTGAACGTCGCAACTGATGACACGTAAAGTGAAATTTGTCACCTTGTTTAAAAGATGTCTGGGTTGGATCTGATGTTTGTAAATAGCCCATATCATCTAATGTCAGAATAGAATCAACGTTGTTTTTATTAAAATTATTTACGACACCTTTACTCAACGCAGACTTTCCTACAGACTTGAAATAGGTAACCTTTTGCAAGTTTGCGAACATTCGATGACTGTCATTCTCAGCAAACCTGTTTCGATAAGGTGTATGAATGGCATTTAACACATGAAAGGCTTTCCAACCAGTTTCAGTGGTAACAAAAACATCATTTTTGGTTTGACTGTTGAGTGTAATTTTTGATTGGCGTGTTGTTAGAAAGTAAATTTGTTCCTTGCCTGTATCTGACTCATCGCCATTTTTATCAAACTTCTTTTCTTGCGCTCCATATACAGGACTAATTCGATACAACTCATCTATCCTCATCCCTGATAACGCCAGACATAACCACGAGGCCTTTGCACTAAGGCTAACTAAATACCGTCTAAATTTACCCCAGTCATAAAAAGTATCACCGATGTACACATTAAAACGGTGAAATTGTGAATCTTTTAAAAGAATACGAGTTTTAAGAGAGGTGAATATTTCCATCCATCGTGGATTTTTGCCTTTATCGACTAAAGCAACTCCCTCGCTTTCTAATGCTTGAGTGAATCGCGACCAGTTTTTCTCATAACCCTTTATAGGTTTATATCTCTTTCCATTTCTTATATCTGAAAGTCTCCTTTTTTCTTCATATTTATAAAAGGAAAACATCTGCTCAACCGCTTGTTCGATTTCATCTCTTAATCCATAGGCTTTTGCAATCCCTTCGCTATACTCCGTTAATGCCGCAAAATATATCCGCGGAGGGATAACCAATGTTCCTTCAGTGTCATCAGGTCTTGCGTTAAACATTTTATGCGTTAGGCGATTAAAATTAACAGCAAAGGGCAACAAACCTTTTAAAGCGGGAAGATAATTTAACCCAGTAAACACTTGGGGGTTAGACATATCAAATAATCCATCTTCAACCAAAGTTTCTAGATGCTTTTGGTTTAACTCTTCAAAAGACGTAATGCCACGATTAAACAGTTTAACAATACAATTTCGCAAACGATCTATCTTGCTTTTGAGAGAACTTAACTCAATATGTTGACCTGAAAACCACATATCCGCTACAGCGACACACTTCACTTGATTAACTAAATGACGTTCATTTTGACGAAGTACAATGACGTTATTACCTTGTTCTAACTTTATATTAAAGTAAATATTTGACTTATTTTTTCCTTTATAAGCAGACTGTGCCAACATCCAAGCATCTTCCCCAAACAAGATTGTCTTTCTCTCATCTTGATAGACCACCATTTTGTCCAACTCTTCCCAATTACCTCGCAGTAGCGCAGGGAAAAGCACTTGCTGCAAATAATCTTTTTGACCACCAATGGAACGCATGGCATCTAAAGTTAATTCTAAATCTTGCGAATTTTCAAAAGACAACATAAGTATGTTCCTTATAGGTATTGGGTAACAGAAGATAATGAGTTAAAAAGTAAATAACGCCCTTTTTCTTCTAGCAAATCTTCAGCTTGTTCAATTGTTTCTAATGGTACGTCATCAAGATGGGCTTGAAAGCGTTCTATCTTCGATTGGATGATGGACGCTCGTTCTGGATATTGATCAATACCTTCACTTAGCGCATCGAGAAAACTCAGCAATTTATAAATAGCGTAGGGATCATCAACAAGCTTGGCGCTTTTGCAAAAGGGGCAAAGATCGTATTGATAACAGGTGATATCCTGCCCTTCTTCAATAATCCCCTTTTCTTCTGCAAATTTACGCGCCGCATAATGCCAATCTTTTTCTGAACTCAGATCAATTTGACCGTCACAATCAACACCGTTAGGGTTAGTGGGTCGGTTGCGTTTTTTCCAAATTTCGTATTCTAAGACAGGAATTTTTAGCTCTTTCTCAACTGTTTCTATAGCTTCATTGCGTGTCTTTCCCGCAGCGATGTGACTTAGCACCATCATTCCTTGCGATGTTTGCTTACTATTTGAAACAGGATGCCCATTTCGGTATCGCCTATCAGCCGTTTCAATGCTGTGCTGCAAAATCTTTTGAGCAGTCAACCCACGCTCTTCTGGTTTGTATTCTAAGTCAGAGTGAGTAACTCGAATTCGACTTGAATTTATATTTAAAAAGTAGTCTCCATGGTCTATACCGCACAAATTCAACAAATATGAGCTTATAGGCACCTTTCCTTCGGGCCACTGGTAAGTATGATTTTGCTTCCCCAAAGGCAGTAGAAAAGGAGGTTTGGTTCCACCACTACGCCGATTACTCAGACCAACTCGCGTTATACCAGGTATCGGGTTTCTCGTTGCTGCATAGCGCTCAACTAATTGAAGAAAACGGCGGTATTTAGAATCAACAGTAAAATCGCCTTTTGAGCCATCAAGATATTTAAAAGAAATCGTGATATTTCCATCTGTATCTTTATCTGAATAGCTAAGTGGCATCAGTACGTTTCGAAGTGAAACATCCGTCATACATGAGATGGCAGCGTAAGCTATGGGAATTGCTCTTTGTGTTACAACTTTTTTACCTAGTTCGATGACCTGCCTGTCCATTACCAATGAGTTATCTTCTCTCTGAACCCAGTTAAAAGTGGTCATCTTTTGATTTTCAACAATATCGGTATAGGTTTTAACTAAGTGATCGGCTAGCTCACCTCTGTCACTAGAAAGTAAATTTAAATTCCTTGATAACGCCGATAGAGCATGCCCCATATCCACCTTAGCTTTTTCTCCTTGGCTATTGAGAAAATATATTAAGGTATCAAACGGGTCATCACTGTACGTTTTTGAGAGTAATTCAAAGGTCTGGAGAAATGTGATGCCGTCGGCTTTCCCGACACTGTCTCGTTTATTAATATTAGCAACAATAAACCCAGCACTTTTTTCACTAGCTTCGGGATGCAAGTTTTCTTCTGAACCTGAAAACAACGCCTTTACGTCTTTTGCTGCACGACCTTTATATGCGCGAACTTGAGCTGTTTTCGATGTACGATTTTCTGCCTTCGATACTACTACTTTAATAGGATGACGAACCTCTTTGATCGGAGTGTCATTAAATGCGGTGTAGTAGGCAAATAAGGTGTAAGCTGCGGCCATACATTGATTAAAAGGACTCCCACCTCCATCTTTTACATCACCACCCCCCAACTCAATTGTAATGTCACGACTATTTGCCCTATCTACGACAATACCTTCTAAGCATCGAGGGGGAAGTACTTCAGGGTTCTCCTCTTTTAGAGCAATAAGTTGAGTTGCCAAAGAAAAAAAGAAAAGTTGAGTGCGCCGAACTAATCCATACCACTCACTTGATATATAAGGTTGTGTTGATGGTTCATCCTCCATAGAAGAAAAAGGTTTAAGCGTGGCTTGCCACTCAGATATATCAACACCAAGCACCGAAAGAAGATTATCGAGGAATATCTTTCTCCTACAAGCAGTGGATTCCAATATGCCAGCTTCTTCACCATCATAGTATTGAAAGCTATATTTTTTCTGCTCACGCCCCTCATGAACTAAACGCCACAATTCACCAGCGTTCCCAACATAAGAAAGGTATCCAGCCTGACAAAAAGGGGAGTTCTTTTTAAAGTCACAAAAAACAAGGTACTGCTTTAAAATGGATAACCTAGCAAATATAGAACCTTCACTACTGTTATTTTTTTTCTCTTGATCAACCCAGAACCTTAGCTTTTGCATTATTTCCAAGCGAGATGGTTTTACTAATGGCCTTTGGGGATCGCACTGCTCATGACACCAATCAAGAAGATTGAATTGATAACCATACGCATTCTCTTTTCGATGCAGTTTAAAACTCAAATCTAATGAAGTAACGTTATCTTTCGCTTTTGGTTGAGTAATGAGTTTATTTTTATTTCTAGATGCTGCTAATCGACTTTTTGCCATATGCTCACTTCAACACTTCTTGTGCAAATTGATTTTTTCGCTGAGAGAACTCAAACCATGTTTTATCATCATTTAGATAGTTAATGTATTTTTGAGTAGTACCTGTATTCTCATGCCCCATCAAGTATGCTAGTTCGGAGATGAGTGCCTCAAAGGGCTTACCTGTTTCAATATGTCTCTTGTACAGCCAATCGGTCGCAAAAGTAGCTCTTAAATCATGCGTAACAAAATAAATATCAAGCCCGCTAAGAATCATATCATTGCGTACAGCTTCCACATGCTTTTGAATTGTGTTTGGTGCGTAAATACTGCCATTAGATTGAACGAATAAGTGATTATGACGCAATAACCCACTGTCAATAGCTTCCTTCCTTGCCTTACTTAGCTTGTACTCATACAAAAGATCCATAACGTAGTCTGGAATTTCGATCGTTCTCTCTTTTCTGTATTTGGTAAGACAACCATTGATGCGCTCACCAATTGGCACTTTCATAACTTTAGATTTTGGCCTCTCTACGACAGAAGCAGGAAAAGTTATCAGTTCCTCAAGTCTTACCCCAACCTCAGTTGCCGTGTACAACATTAAGTCCTTAGTATCAGATGAATTTTCCACATCGATATATCGGTAAAAGGCTTGTTTTTCATCTTCACGCAAGGGACGTAGCTCGCGGATATCAGCATCTTGAGGCTTTTGTCTGTTCTTAAATGGCTTGGTGAGACCCGTCGTATACACGGTAATATTGCCGCGATAACTATTGAGATGTGAGAGCATGTCATGTTGCGCTCTCTTATTTTTGTTCTGTATACGAACGTTCTTGGCTGAAAACTCAAATGGGCGAAAAGTTTTGCTAAGTGGGACTATCCGTTGGCGATGAAGATAGGTGTAGTAAGCAACTACTTTTAGTACATAGCTAGAAGCCGTATTTGGAGAACCACCGATTTTTCCATTTTCATCTTCGGTATAAAGATTCTCTAATAAGTAATCACGATATCTAACGACTGGGCTTTCTTCTACTTTCTCTGTGCAGTCAAATATTGTTAATGGTAGCTTCTCTTCAATCAAGACACCTGTTCTTTTGTCAGTATGTTCTGGGATTTCCATACTCATCCAACGATAGAAGCTTAATAAGGCATTTGCATGAGATTCAATTGTATCAACGGATGATATATCTGGATTTGACAATAGAGAGTGCAGGTATAAATTGACTGGCACTACATTAATGCCATCTGGGTCAACTAAAATCGGAAGTTTATAAATAAATGGTTTTGAATTGTCATTTACTTCGTGGACTATTTCTCCACTATCAGGGGCCGCCCTACTGGTAAATGAAGGATATTTATCCGTGTTGATCCACATAAGACAGTAATCAACACAATAGTCCTCTGGAAATGCCTCACTCTGCTCAATCAAATTAGCACCAAATAATCAGACAATTATAGCACTACACTAAGCTAATAAATCCATTATGTCTAATTTTTATACTAAAAACTTATTAACTTGCGTCGTCTAATAAAGATCCCAACCGTAGTTCTGGATTCACACCAGATTCCCTTTTCAGCCATCTATACTGCTAGATAGCACCAGCTAGGCGCAAATGTTATTCAGCTATCATTCCTTTGTCCAGCCAATATTGTGCTTTTATATAACCAGCCGCTTTATCACTAATGCCTGATAACGGGTTTACACACTATATTGATCACAGGAGAGTGACAAAGCTGGACATGTCGCAGATATTGAATAAAATCTGCGCTCCTAAAACAAACGCACTCAGCACTTGAAGGTAATAAACATGGCGACTCTTGAAGTAAATCCACAGCGCTACCAAGAACAACTGGCGGAAAAGGTCGAACGTCTAAATGAGATGTTTGCTCCCTACCACGTTCCAGAACTGGAAGTGTTTGAGTCCCCAGAGCAACATTATCGTATGCGCGCTGAGTTCCGTGTTTGGCATGAAGGGGAAGACCTTTACTACATCATGTTCAATCAGGAAACGCGTGAAAAATACCGCGTTGACCAGTTCCCTGCGGCGAGCCGTCTGATCAACGACTTGATGCCATTGCTGATTGATGCAATGAAAGACAACGACTCTCTACGTCGTAAACTGTTCCAAGTGGATTTTCTATCGACACTGAGCGGTGAGATTCTGGTGTCTCTGCTATACCACCGTCAATTGGATGATGAGTGGACGAAGAATGCAAAAGCACTCAAGCAACGTCTGAACGATGAAGGCTTCAACCTGAACCTGATTGGTCGTGCACGTAAAATGAAAATTGTTCTCGATCGCGACTACGTGATTGAAAAACTCGACGTCAATGGCCAACCGTACGTTTACCAACAAGTCGAGAACAGCTTTACGCAACCCAACGTCAAAGTAGCTGAAAAGATGCTGGAGTGGGCAATCGACTGTACCAACGAAAGCCAAGGCGATTTACTTGAGCTTTACTGTGGTAACGGTAACTTCTCACTGGCACTCGCGCAGAACTTTAACCGAGTACTGGCAACCGAACTGGCAAAACCTTCCGTCGAGTCTGCGCAGTACAATATTGCGGCCAATAACATTGATAACGTTCAGATCCTACGCCTATCCGCGGAAGAATTTACTCAGGCTATTGAAGGCAAACGTGAATTCCGCCGCCTAAAAGACGCGGGTGTCGATTTGAAGAGCTACAACTGCAACACGATTTTTGTCGATCCTCCTCGCTCAGGCATGGATATCGGTACGTGTAAGATGGTGCAGGGCTATGAACGTATCCTTTACATCTCCTGTAACCCAGAAACACTCAAGGACAATCTTGACGTTTTAAGCGAAACACACAACATCACGCGTTTTGCTCTGTTTGATCAGTTCCCTTATACCCACCATATGGAAGCGGGTGTCCTACTGGAACGCAAAGCGTAGCTTGATAAGAAAACACAAAAAAACGAGCCATTTAGCTCGTTTTTTTATATTTGGGGTCAGGCTACTCAGCGCTAGCGGAGCGGTTCATAAAACCCAGTTTCTTGCCAATCCATAGCAATAGCAATAGCGACACTATGATGGCAAAGAAGTTAGACCCCGCATCTGGGTGCTGCGCTTTGACAAAAGCAGAGTGGCCAAAGGCGCCAACGAAGAAACACGCTAGGCCAACCAGCGGAATGTCTTCGGAGACAGGGTTACGTAGATATTCTTGGTACAGCGCCTGCACAGACAGCACAAGCGCAATCAGTGGAAAAATAGAGAAAGAAACTTCGCTCATTGTCAGCCATGACAACAATGCGTCTCCACACATACCAGCAATCAATGCAAGTACGAGCGTCTTCTTCTCAGAACCACGATTAACTTGGTTTACTTCATTCGACATTAATCAATCCCACCTTTTAATCGGTTACGGTTACGTTCACGTTCTTTGCGATACCATAAAGCCCCTTTGGCTATCATTCGCAATTGCATAATCAATCGTTCCGCAAGCTCATCTCGCTCGCGTCGATTCAAATCCAGTGCTTCTGCGCCTGAGCTAAACACTAAGGTGACGGAAGCTTCAGCCTGGGTATAGGCTTCATCACGCGTCATTCCTGTGCTGATCAAATACTCGGTCAGTTCAGCGGCAAAATGCTGAATCTCTCTCGCCACAGCGGTACGAAAGTCAAACGATGTTCCCGAACGTTCTCGCAATAATAGTCGAAACACATTGGGGTTGCTTTCAATGAACTCCATAAACGTCTCGATAGAAGTGCGAATCACACTCCCCTCTTTGACGATTCGCTGTCGCGCCTGGCGCATCAACTGACGAAGCAGCAAGCCACCTTCGTCAACCATGGTCAACCCCAGCTCATCCATATCTTTGAAATGGCGATAAAATGAGGTTGGAGCAATCCCTGCTTCCCGGGCAACTTCTCGTAAACTCAGGTTCGAAAAGCTTCGGTCAGCGCTAAGCTGGCTAAACGCAGCATCAATTAGTGAACGACGCGTTTTTTCTTTTTGCTGTGCACGGATTCCCATGGATTTCATCTGTTTTCTATTTATTGGTTTAGTAGCAGTTAATATACAACGATTACCTTAAGGACATAAGCCAAAATCGTAACCTTTGACTACCGCGTGACAATTAAACTCAGCCTGATTTCTTTTTCAATCACTTAACGCTGGTTTAGAGACCTATCACCGCGCAAATACCAGATATGAAACATTCTGCGTGATCGCTTCCACTCTCTAGTGCGCTGACCGTGTGCTCTATCGTGAAATCAGTTAAAATCTCGCTAAAGCAATGTTAAGACAATATAACAAAGGAAAAGTTATGGCGGAAAGTAACCACTTTGACGTGATCGTTATTGGTAGTGGCCCTGGCGGTGAAGGGGCAGCGATGGGGCTAACCAAAGCGGGACTCAATGTCGCCATAGTGGAAAAAGAGAGCAGCGTCGGTGGCGGTTGTACCCACTGGGGAACCATCCCTTCTAAAGCGCTGCGTCATGCGGTCAGCCGTATCATTGAATTCAACAATAACCCGCTGTTTTGCCATAACAACACCAGCTTACACTCTACGTTCTCCAATATCTTGGGCCACGCTAAATCTGTGATTGATAAGCAGACTCGCCTGAGACAAGGCTTCTACGATCGTAATCAATGTTCTTTGATTTTCGGTACTGCACGCTTTACGGACAAGTACACTATTGCCGTCACTCAAGCAGACGGCACAGAGGAGCTGTACAGCGCTGATCGATTTGTGATTGCAACAGGCTCACGCCCATACCAGCCAGCTGATGTCGACTTTATGCATGAACGCATCTATGACAGCGATTCTATTCTCAGTCTCAAGCATGACCCTCGTCATATCATCATTTATGGTGCCGGCGTGATCGGCTGTGAGTATGCGTCAATCTTCCGTGGTTTGGGCGTAAAAACGGACTTAATCAACACTCGAGACCGACTGTTGTCTTTCCTTGATAATGAAGTATCAGACGCCTTGTCTTATCATTTCTGGAACAGCGGTGTTGTGATCCGCAACGACGAAACTTACGAGAAAATTGAGGGCACCGAAGATGGCGTGATTATCCATCTCGAGTCAGGCAAGAAAATGCGCGCCGATTGTATTCTTTACGCCAACGGCCGCACGGGTAACACCGACAAACTCAACCTATCGGCTGTGGGTTTAAACGCCGATTCTCGTGGCCAGCTCACCGTTGACAGCAACTACCAGACAGAAGTCGACCATATTTACGCAGTCGGCGATGTTATTGGCTACCCTAGCCTAGCTAGTGCCGCTTATGACCAAGGCCGATACGTGGCACAGGCGATCAATAAAGGCCAAGCCGATGGCAATCTGATTGAAGATATCCCGACCGGTATTTATACCATTCCAGAAATCAGTTCAGTAGGTAAGACAGAGCAAGAGCTAACGGCAGCAAAAGTCCCTTATGAAGTAGGCCGATCTTCGTTTAAGCACTTAGCTCGCGCTCAGATTGCAGGTAAAGACATCGGCAGCTTGAAGATTCTCTTCCACCGTGAAACCAAAGAGATCCTTGGTATTCACTGCTTTGGTGAGCGTGCTGCGGAAATCATCCATATCGGACAAGCGATTATGGAGCAAAAAGGCGAAGCCAATACGATTGAATACTTCGTCAATACCACATTCAACTATCCGACCATGGCCGAAGCGTACCGCGTAGCGGCGCTGAATGGCCTCAATCGCTTATTCTAAGTCGAGCAATAAAAAAGCCGCAGTCATCGCTGCGGCTTTTTGTTAAGCAGTCAAAAATTGTCGTTTGCGCCACTGCTGATAAAAAATCACCGCCAGTGTCACACCACGCATCCCCATAAAATTCAACATAGCCAGCCACAATGCATGGTTACCGAAACTGGCCAAGGCGAAAAATACCCCAAAGAAAGTGCACATTGCGAAAAACATGCTGTTGCGCATTTCTCTCCCTTTCGTTGCCCCAATGAATATGCCATCCAATAAGAAACACCACATTGAGACTAAAGGCATCGCCATCAACCAAGGAAGGTATATCAGTGCTGTATCGTGCACTTTCGGGATGTCGGTGATCAGACTGATCAAGGACGATCCGGCGAAAGCAAACACAGCCGTTAACCCCAAACAGATGATCAGACTCCAGAAGAAAGTTCCCACCAATGACACGCTGAGCTGTTGCTTATCCTTAGCGCCTATCGCTTTACCAACCATCGCCTCCATCGCATAGGCAAATCCGTCCATGCCGTAGGAAATGATCATCAGAAAACTCATTAATACCGCATTGGCAGCCACAATATCATCGCCAAAGCTTGCGCCCTGGAACGTCATAAACGTAAAGGTCGCTTGCAGGCACAAAGACCGCAGGAAAATATCACGGTTAAGCTTTACGAAACGGCTTAATCCATGGGTGGTGTCTTTCAGCAACGAAGCAATCGAGGGTAAATGGCTTTTATGCCACGTACGCCAAACACACCATAGGCCAAAGCTCATACCACTATAATCAGCAATCACCGACGCCAGTGCGGCACCTTCCACTTTCCAGCCAAAGCCAATCACAAACAGCACATCGAGAACGATGTTGGTGACGTTTGCAATGATCACCATCCACATCGGTGCACGTGCGTTCTGCGTCCCTAGCAACCAGCCCAATAAGACAAAGTTAACTAAGGCAGCAGGAGCGCTCCAAGCACGAATGGCAAAATACTGCTCACCATAAAATTTGACTTCATCACTCGCACTGCTCAGCGAAAATACCAGATTGGCAATCGGTTGGTGAAATAGGAGAAACAGCAATGCAAAACCCAAGGCCATCGCGACACCCTGAGTGAACACTAAGCCGAGTTGTTTACCACTTTGAGCACCATACGATTGCGCCGCCAGCCCAGTGGTCGACATCCGCAAAAAACCCAGTAGCCAGAAAGTCACACTGATCATGGTACTGCCAAGCGCAACTCCGCCCAGATACCAAGCATGTTCAAGGTGGCCAATAACCGCCGCATCAACTAAGCCGAGTAAAGGTACGGTTATGTTCGATAGAACCATGGGGATCGCCAGCAGTAGAACCTGCTTATGTAGCGCTTTATTGGAAAGGGTCTGAAGTAATTGCACGTTTGCACTCATCATAAAAGAAGAGTGCAAAGTGTAACCGGATTACCAGCGAAGCTGAACCACTACCGGAGTAAGCCTATGCTTAAGGGAATTGAATTTGGTGAGCCAGCGTTGCCATAACTTCCAACGCCCGCAGTGTTTATCTAATGGAGAAAAGGTCTTAGCCCATCGCGCCCATGGCAGGTAATTAAGTGTTGCATCCCCGGGTGCTGCATAACCATGGTTATAACTGCCTGCGCCCATTTTCTGACCAAGCTTGCTTGCCGCAAGATCCCCCGCCAGCACCACACACGCTCGTGCTGAATCAAAGTGCCAACCAAGGGCCTGAATGAACTTACCAACTTGTTTTTCACTGCAATCCAGTAAAGCGTGTTCACAGACAATCAATACCGGTGCCTTTTCCGGTACAGGCAAATAATCCAGCCATGACAAGTCATCAACGTTGCCGCACATATGTTGGTAGCGTTCGCTTTTATGGAACAGTTTCTGACGCCAAAGGAGGTTTTCCGTCACATCAAGTTCAAGCCAGTGACAACGACCATTGTCAACTCGGTAGAAACGTGTATCGAGGCCAGCGCCAACATTGATTATCCAACCGTCGGGATTGCGCGAAATGAAGTGATTGACCTGATCGTCACAGATTTGAGTCAGGGTGGCATGAAGAAGTTGTTTCTGATCGATATCACCAGAGAGGCACTCTGGTGCGAGTTGGCAACGCTGACACGCGTTAGCCGCGATTGGGTCATAAACCAAGCCGTTGTCGACCAAGCTTTCTCGGCTGCGAAGCCAGAGAGGTTGCAACAAATTGGCCGGGATTTGATAGCGATGTGTTGAAGCTTTTTGCTTAGCGGCCATGATCATCTTCCTTTCATACCAGAAATAAGATGATAATGAATATCAATTACAAAAACAAGTAATTGAGAATAGATCTCAACTAAAATATGAAATCTCGAGCCACAACTCACAGACTGAAGTGACAAAACAACGTCAGAAAGCACGCTCACTGACGTTAAAAGCCATTCAATACCACTGTGAGCAGTGCAGTGATTACATCCAGTCGGTATTGCGGATAATTCCGACTGCTAGACCTTCAATCGCTAGGTGCTGACATGACAGGTCAACTTTAATAGGTTCAAACTCTTCGTTTTCTGCATGGAGTAAAACAGTTGACCCTTTGCGTTCCAAACGCTTAACGGTGACATCGTCATCGACACGAGCAACAACCACCTGACCATCATGAACGTCTTGGGTTTTATGCACCGCAAGCAGATCACCATCCATGATACCGATGTCTTTCATACTTTCGCCGTTGACGCGCAATAAGAAATCAGCCTGAGGCTTGAACATGGCCGGATCCACCTGATAATGCGCTTCAACGTGTTCCTGAGCCAGAATCGGTTCACCTGCCGCAACCTGACCAATCAAAGGCAGGCCATCATCATTGGCAGCGTCTTCTAGCAAGATGCGGATTCCACGCGATGCGCCTGGAATAATTTCAATCGCTTGCTTACGCGCTAGAGCTTTTAAATGCTCCTCTGCGGCATTGGCAGAACGAAAGCCCAGTTCGCGGGCGATTTCAGCACGCGTAGGAGGCATACCTGTGTCATCAATTTTACTCTTGATCAGATCAAATACTTGTTGCTGGCGTGGCGTTAACGGCTTCATAAGTCACCTGTCTTTTTATACAGTTAACTGTGAGTATATCCAGTAATTGTTTAAATGAAAAGCCAATTGCTGGTTTTTTGATAGAGTTAAACTTTTGACTACAAAAACAATACTTCCAGCCACACGTAACCTGTCAGTAGCATGGTCATCATGACTGCCGCCGACCCAATATCTTTCGCCCTGCCGGCCAGCTCATGCTGCTCTTCACTAATACGATCAACAACGGCTTCAATAGCACTGTTAAACAGTTCGGCAATCAATACCAGCACCACAGTGGCAATCAGTAAGATGCGTTCTAGCTGACTAACATCAAGCAATAGTGCGGTTGGAATCATAACCGCTGCGAGGAAAATTTCTTCTCTAAATGCAGGTTCATTTTTAAACGCCGCTTTGAGGCCTTGGCATGAGTAACGGGTTGCATTTCTTATACGTTTGAATCCATGAAGTGATTTTTGCGGCACAGACTTTTCTCTTGAATAATTAAATAGATGATTTGATTTTGGCTAAATTGATGCTTTTACGCCCAATTACCAGTAAAAGGTTCGACCAGTTTCTGATATCCTTGCAGCCTTAAAAATATCAGCTTGAACGCTTTTCCATTCCTACAATAAAAGAAATGGAAAACGCTTATGCGATTTATCTGTTTTTTGAGGCCAAGAACCTTATGTCTTCCGGACAATCATTATCGAGTTCATTACTAAAACTGCCCTTGTCAGTGATGGTAAAAGGAACCGCGATTCCTTCAAATCCTATTGAAGATCATAACATCGATGCAGCCAAACCCATCATTTATGCCCTACCTTATCGTTCGAGCGTTGATTTAGTCACACTCCAAACACAGGTCGTGCGCCTTGGTTTGCCTGATCCGTTTGAGCCAGTTGAGATCAACGGCAAGTCATTCAAACGTTATGTATTTATTTCTTCACGTCAAACCGTGATGAGCAATGATCAGGATGTCCCTAGTGAGTCCGTCGCTCTATTTTCTGAGCTGCTTGAGCTGCATAAATTTGACAGTGAACTGGATGTCCAAGTGATTCCGGCTACGGTCCTTTGGGGCCGTAAGCCAGGCAAAGAATCCCAGCAAACGCCTTATCTTCAAGCGCTCAATGGCCCTGAAAAAGCGATGGCGGTACTTAAATCAGGCCGTGACTGTCTGGTTCGGATTAGCCCTGTCGTATCTCTGCGTTACATGGCCGATTCTCACGGCACCGATGCTTCCATCGCCCACAAGCTGGCTCGCGTTGCTCGAATCCATTTTTCTCGTCAGAAACTGGCGGCATCTGGACCAAACTTGCCTAACCGTCAGGCGCTGTTTAATCGCTTGATGAAGTCCAAAGCGATTGAAAAAGCGATTGCAGACGAAGCAAAAGCCAAAAATATCTCACTCGAGAAAGCGCGTAAAGAAGCGCAAGATATCATGGATGAGATTGCGGCAGACTTTTCATACTCCTTGGTGAAAAACGGCGACCGACTGTTGAGCTGGCTGTGGAATCGCATTTATCAGGGCCTGAATATTAACAATGCGTCCACGGTACGTAAGTTGGCTCAAGATGGGCATGAAATCGTCTATGTGCCTTGTCACCGTAGCCACATGGACTACCTACTTCTGTCTTACGTTTTATTCCACGAAGGCATGGTACCGCCACATATCGCTGCAGGTATTAACCTCAACTTTTTCCCAGCGGGGCCACTATTCCGTCGCGGAGGCGCGTTCTTTATTCGCCGTAGCTTTAAGGGGAATAAACTTTATTCCACTATTTTCCGCGAATATCTGGCGGAGCTGTTCACCAAAGGCTATTCAGTTGAATACTTCAGTGAAGGTGGACGTTCGCGCACGGGCCGACTGCTTCAGGCTAAAACAGGTATGTTGGCAATGACCATTCAGGCGATGCTGCGCGGCCTCAACCGACCAGTCACTCTGGTGCCTGTCTATATTGGTTATGAACACGTCATGGAAGTGAGCACATATGCCAAAGAACTTCGCGGCAAACGTAAAGAAAAAGAAAACGCTGGCCTAGTGCTACGTACGATTCGCAAACTGCGCAATTTTGGTCAAGGCTACGTGAACTTTGGCGAGCCGATTCCACTCAACCAGTACCTGAATGAAAACGCGCCAGAGTGGACACAAGATATTGACCCTATGGGGAGCACCAAGCCACAGTGGCTAAACCCAGTGGTTAACGACTTGGCGACTAAAATGATGACGCACATAAACGATGCGGCTGCGACCAACGCACTGACATTGTGTGCTACTGCGCTGCTTGCTTCACGTCAACGTGCTCTTTCTCGTGACAGCCTAGTCAAACAAATCGAATGTTATCTGTCGCTACTTAAGAACGTACCTTATTCGTCTACTTTCACGGTGCCGGACGAAGATGCGGAAGCCTTGGTCAAACACGCAGAATCGCTGGACAAGTTTGTCATCGAGTCTGACACCATGGGCGAGATCGTGTCACTGGATCGCAATCAGTCGATCCTAATGACCTACTACCGCAATAACATTATTCACCTGTTCGCGATTCCATCTTTGATAGCTCAGATGCTGATCCGTCATCAGCAGCTTAGCTTGGAGCAAATCAAAGCCAATGTGGCTTTGGTGTATCCATTCCTGAAACAGGAATTGTTCCTGAGCATTGAAGAAGAACAGCTCGGTGATGTCACGGAAGCCTACATCGAGGAGATCGCTCGTCTTGGTCTGGTTGCTATCGACACAGAGCAGAATGTGGCACTCAAGCAGGCTAACACCCAGGTCTTGATGCTGCTTGGTCGCACCATTACGGAAACCCTGCAACGTTACTCGATTGCACTTAACCTGCTAACCGCCAACCCGGAATTGGGCAAAGCCGATCTTGAGCAAAAGAGCCAAGACATCGCTCAGCGTTTGGGTCGACTGCACGGCATTAATGCGCCTGAGTTCTTCGACAAAGGGGTTTTCTCCGCTATGTTTACCACGCTGCAGCAACAAGCGTATCTGGACAAAGACGGTAACTGCGATAAAGAGAAAAGTCAGATTCTGGCCGAGCTGCTTTACTCTATGCTTTACCCAGAAGTTCGCCTAACGATTAAAGAAAGTATCTGTCAGGTCGGCGAAGCGTAATCGACAGCCAAGATACAAAAAGGGCATCCGATTGGATGCCCTTTTTATTTTTTCAAATTCTTACCAGAACGCAATCAACAATCCAGCGGCGATCACCATCCCGACATAGTTGTTATTCAGAAAAGCGCGGAAACACAAATCTCGTTCTCGATGACGAATCAGGTGATGCTGAAAAACAAACAGCGCACCCGCGATTAGCAGGCTCCAATAATAGCTGGCGCCTAACTCATACCAATTCCCAACAGCAATAAGCATCGCCATCGTCACTAACTGCAACGCCCCAATAATCATCTTGTCAAAGCGGCCAAACAGAATGGCTGTCGACTTGATGCCAATTTTGAGGTCGTCATCGCGATCCACCATGGCATACTGAGTATCGTAAGCAATCGTCCAAAGTGCGTTGATGGCAAAGATAAACCACACCATCGCAGGCAATTCATTAGCCTGAGCGGCCCAAGCCATTGGAATCGACCAACTGAACGCTAACCCAAGGAATAGTTGCGGTAAATGGGTGTAGCGCTTCATGAATGGGTAGATAAAAGCGAGAAACAGGCCGGCAAAAGAGAGTTTGATGGTCAGTGGGTTCATGGTCAGTACCAGCAGGAAAGACGCGACAGATAAGACAATAAAAAGCCCAATCGCTTCTTTTGACGTCACTCTTCCTGAAGGCAAAGGACGCTGACTGGTGCGCTTGACATGACCATCGACTTTGCGGTCTGCGAAATCATTGATCACGCAACCCGCAGAGCGCATAAACACCACACCTAGAATAAACACGACTAAAACCGTCAGATCAGGCACGCCTTGCGCTGCAATAATCAGAGCCCACAGAGTCGGCCATAACAAAAGCAAGGTACCAATCGGCTTATCCATGCGCATTAATTGCCAATAAGCCTGAGCTTTTGCCGCAGTCATCTAAACGCTCTCCTTCGAGTACATCGGTGCGGTTGGCAAAAACAGCTCTGCCACCAGCATAGGTTTGTGATTCATCCATAAACGAGAACGGCGAGCAAGGAACTGACCGTCTGGCGTTTCAGCCCAACCCACTTGCAGCGCATCGCGTTTAACGTTCTCAGCATTAAATACCGTCAAACCAAGCGGAATTTCGCCTTGGCGCGTCAAATCGAATTGCTGACCATCCATAGAGGATTGCGGGATTAAGGTTCTGCCCAGAACCCAAGCATTACCATCCCCTTTCAAGACGACTTTGCGCAGCAAGCATTCTTCTTGTGCAAGAAGCTCAATTTCCTGCGGATTGAGCTTCTCTGCTTTAACTACTTTGTTATGCAACAAATCTACACTTAATGTCTGGCAGTGGGCTTCTAATAAACGTGACAATGAGCCCTGTTCCAACAACCAATTTTTCGCATTTTGTGTAGGAAAGCTAAACTTATCAGGATCTTGCCATTCGACTTGGCGAAGAGCAGATAAATAAAGCGAAGTAAATTGATTCATACTAGTATTCAATAAGTAGCTTTATCGTCGTACAATAAAGCTTCGATCTTAGTTGTTAACCACCCCATCGAGTGCTTAACGCATAATTATTACAAATAGATGCTCTATTGTAACAAGACTCAGACGATTCGAGTATCGTGATTAGAAGAAAGAAAAGACAGAAATATGATTAAACGTTACTTAGTCCAAATATTTGTCGCTTTGAGCGTCTTGGTTAGCCTCTCATCTATCGCCGAAGAAGGCGGCGAACCTAAGTTGGCCTACTTTACCCTAGAGCCGGATCTGACAACAAATTTTTATACCAAAGGCAAACAGCTCGGTTACATTCAGGTACGTATTGATATTATGGTGGCGAATGAGACTGATCTGGCGATCATCGAATTACATCAACCACTCATCCGCGATGCAGTGATTGAGCTGCTGGGTAAACAATCCTCGGATACGATCACTTCATTAGCGGGCCGCGAAGATTTACGCAAAAACCTCGTTGAGCAGCTGAACTCTATTTTGCTGCCAGAAACAGGTAGAACGATCATTGCCGATTTGCTGTTTACCAAATACCTCTACCAGTAACCACATTTTGCAAAAAAGCGGCTTCGGCCGCTTTTTTTATTTCTTTGCTCGACTGGCATCCACCAAGCCAAATACGACACCAGAAATCAAGCCAACCAGATGGGCCGTGTTGGCAATCGCCATAAAGGGTTGAACAAACCCTAGTACCAGCCAGACCAGCATAAAACCTATAATAGATTTTGGCATATTGAGCCCAAGCTGTGGTGCTTTGTATCCCAGCATCCATAAGTAGCCGACCAACGCATACACTACGCCAGATAAGCCACCGAAGTTGGCCCCTTCTACCCAGTATTGGCCTGCACCTGACAATGCCGCTGACACAACAAACAACTGAAGGAGTTTTTTCGCACCCAATCGCTGCTCAATGTCTCCCCCTAGTTGCCACCACCACAACAAGTTAAACGCAATGTGCACGACCGAGAAGTGCAGAACCGCATGACTGACCCAGCGCCACAGCTGCCACTCTTGTCCGGCGAGCGCGGGAAAGTGCAAGGCTGAGAAAACCGCCTGGCCTGCTCCAAACTGCTGTAAGGCAAAGATGATGATACACACCAACATCACAGCTAACGTCACAGGACCAGCTTTGGCCTTCACCATCGCTAACATACTGGGAGACTGATAACTAAACTGGCTGGTTCGACTTTCAGCCATGTCCCATGACGCAGCTTGGTATTTAGCGTCGCTGGGATTGTCGAGAAAATGTTGCAGCTCTGCTTCTGCTTCAATCTGATGCTGAGAATCGGCAAGCCACAATGCAAACTGACCACTTCCTTCCGGCATCATCTTTATATCAATATGACGTGATGCCATATAGTCGATAAACGCTTGCGCCATGCGCGGATTGGAAATCGAGATCAGTCTTATCATAGCGGTTCCTATGGCAGGTTGGATTCAACAGGCAGCTGAGCGCGTTGCCAGGCTTCAAAGCCCCCATCAACACTATACACCTGCTCAAAGCCTTGGTTAACCAAATATTGTGCCGCCCCTTGGCTACTAATACCGTGGTAACACATCACCAGTACAGGCTGTTCAAATTCCACTTCATCCATAAACTTAGTAATAGTGTCGTTCGTCAGATGAAAGGCGGCTTCTGGATGAGCAACGGCGAAAGATTGTGGATCACGAATGTCGACTAAACGAGCGTCACCTTGTTCAAGTAAGGCCTGTGCACCTGCTACATCAATGTGTTGAAACTGGTCCATTTACTGTCTCTTAAATAGGAATAGGGAGTTGGGCGTCATTGTAACCTATCCAGTGGTCAACAAGTACACCAGCGCAGTAAGGTTATCCACTTGCGATCATTTCTTCACCATCTGTGGATAAATTTGTGGATTACGTTGATAAAGTATCCAAAGGAAGTTGGATCCACAATATGTAGTGATGATCCTTATTTTTTTGTGTGTAAGAGTAAAAGTATCCCCATGAGAAAAATGCCTCTGATACCTTTATTCACCCGCCTTTCTGACATATAGCGAAGAAATTTACCACAGAGTTACCCACAGGCTGCTTGGCAAAATTCGATCCAGAAAAGTCTAGGCCTCAGGGTATTATTGGATCGATAAAACGAAAAAACCGAGATCAAATGATCTCGGTTTTTAAATTCGATCGCGATGAGAATTAGAAGTCGCCGACGGCAGCCTTTAACTTCTTCATGGCATTTTTTTCAAGCTGACGAATACGTTCAGCAGACACACTGTAGGTTTCCGCCAATTCCTGTAACGTCGACTTATTGTCTTCAAGCCATCGTGAACGGACAATATGCTGACTACGCTCATCCAGACTCGACAAGGCTAAGCTTAAGCGGTTGTTCGTATGCGCTTCCCAGTTGGCCGCTTCGACATTGTCGGCAACATCCGAGGCTTTATCTTCTAAGTACAGCATTGGCGCTGTGTAAGAAACACCTGAATCGTCATCATCGTTCTGCATTTCAAATGCCGCATCCTGAGCTGCAAGACGAGATTCCATCTCACGCACCTCAGATGGCTCAACACCCAGCTCTCTAGCAACAGTTTCAACTTCACCGTTGTTAAACCAGCCAAGGCGCTTCTTCGATTTACGCAGGTTGAAGAACAATTTGCGCTGAGCCTTAGTGGTCGCAATTTTCACAATACGCCAGTTACGCAGTACGTATTCGTGAATTTCAGCTTTGATCCAGTGCACCGCAAATGACACCAAACGCACACCGACTTCCGGATTAAAGCGTTTTACTGCTTTCATCAGGCCGATGTTGCCTTCCTGTACTAAGTCTGCCATTGGCAAGCCATAGCCAGAGTAACCACGAGCTACGTGCACCACAAAACGAAGGTGCGAAAGAATCAGGCCTTTTGCCGCTTCAATTTCGCCGTTGTAGTGTAGTCGCTCAGCCAGTCCACGCTCCTCTTCAGCGGTCAGCATTGGATAGCCGTTCACTGTGCGGATATAGCTATCTAAGCTATCTTGTGTAACTACAGCCATTGGATACGCTTGGTTAGTCATTCAATTCCTCATCAATTTCTGATCTGGAGTAGGTTTTAGCCCATCAATCTTGAACCTAAAATGAACAAGATTCAAGCGGGGGAAAGTTATTATGCATAAACCTTTCGTCTATACAAGTAAAAAAGTACACGGTGGCGTATACTTTTTCAAATAATTAGGACAACAACTATTTATACAGGTTCAATTTCTTTCAAATGACGCTGCGCTGAAACTTTCGCTGCCAAGCATCCTAAGAAGGTGCCAAGCATCAATAATAACAAGCTTTCATCCCAGCTTAGTCCAATCAGGCGGAAACGACTATCGTACAGCAGAGCCAATTGCTCTACGCTGCTGTTCAGTACCACAGTGATAATCGCCGTCATGATCCAGGCAGTAAGTGCTCCCAACAGACCAAACCACATCCCTGAGTACAGGTACGGTCGGAGAATAAAGCTGTTGGTTGCCCCTATCAGCTTCATAGTCTGAATTTCTTCTTTATTGGCAAGGACATTGAAACGCAGGGTATTACCGACAATCAAAAATACCGAACCCAGCATCAAAACAGACAAGGTGATCACTATGCCCCCGACCAGATTCTTGATCGCATCAAGACGCGTCAGCCAATCTTCGTCAAGGCGAACATCCGTCACTTCTTCTTCACCCGCTAATGTTGCTGCCAACTGTTTGATCTTTATTTTATCTTCAACGCTTGGCGTGACGATAAGCACACCCGGTAGCGCATAGTCATCCAGCAAAGAAATTGCATGATCAAACCCAGAGTACTGGCTCAGGTCATCAAGACCTTGTTGTGGCGAGATATATTCTACCTTGGCCACTTCTTCCATACTTTCCAGTTGGTCTTTCAACACCATAATGCGAGCTTCTGGCGTTTGTTCTTGTATGTAACCACTCACTTTCGATGGACTGGTTACATCGCTTGAAGCCGCTGCAAGGTTTTTGCCCAGGAGGTACAAAGCCGCGGGCATGGCTAACGCCATCGAAATCACCGCCAACGTAAGAATGTTACCCAGAGGCCGAGACCACATAACAGCAAAAGACGCTCTGGCCTGCTTGAAATGAACGGTAAAGAAACTGTCACGCTTTACACGGTTTTTCGGGCGTCCTTTAGCCGATTTTTTGTTGCGCACATTAGCAGCCATAATCTTCTACCTCACTCAGGAAACCTTGGTTCAATTCAAGGTGGCGATATTGTGGCCGTGTGTTGACCAGGCCAATATCGTGCGTCGCCAACAGAATGGTGACTCCAGCGCGGTTAAACTCTTCAAAGAGCTTAATGACTCGATTTGACAGTTCAGGGTCCAAGTTACCCGTAGGTTCATCCGCCAGCAGCAACGTTGGTCGATTGACTACAGCGCGAGCAATACCAACACGCTGCTGTTCACCGCCAGACAGCTGACTGGGTAAGCATTTAGCTTTATCCAGTAAATCCGTTTTATCCAGCGCTGCAGAAACTCGACGTTTAATCTCACTCTCAGAGATAGACTCGATACGCATCGGCAATGCGACATTATCAAATACCGAACGATCCATCAGTAAACGGTGGTCCTGAAAGACAATGCCGATGTTTCGACGCAAGAACGGGATGTCTTTATTGGGAATACGAGTGATATCGTGATCATTAAAGCTGATTTTTCCGTCCGTTGGGCGCTCAATGGCACAAATCAACTTGAGCAAAGTGCTTTTTCCAGCGCCGGAGTGGCCACCGAGAAAAGCCATTTCTCCGCGGCGTAGGTGGAAATCCACCTTTTGCAGCGCTTGTCTGCCTCCGCGATACGCTTTACTTACTTGCTGAAACTTTATCACTCGTCGTTCCTCTTACTGAGCTACTGATTAGTCTTCGCGGCTGAATAATGCGTCAATAAATTCCTGAGTTTCAAATGGGCGTAGATCATCAATGCCTTCACCCACACCAATATAGCGGATAGGAATCTGGAACTGATCGGCCAACGCAAAGATAACCCCACCTTTAGCGGTACCATCTAATTTGGTGAGGGTAATGCCGGTTAACGGTGCAACATCACTGAACAGTTTTGCCTGACTAATAGCATTCTGGCCCGTACCCGCATCCAATGTCAGCATGATTTCATGCGGTGCAGAGTCATCGACCTTCTTCATCACTCGAACGATCTTACGCAGCTCTTCCATCAGGTTAGCTTTGTTTTGTAGACGACCCGCAGTATCGGCAATCACCACATCAACACCTTTGGCTTTTGCAGACTCAATGGCGTCATAAATAACCGATGCACTGTCTGCGCCGGTATGCTGAGCCACAACAGGTACTTGGTTGCGCTCACCCCATACTTGGAGCTGCTCAACGGCCGCAGCACGGAAGGTATCGCCTGCAGCCAGCATGACTTTTTTACCCTGAGATTGGAATTGCTTAGCCAGCTTACCGATTGTTGTCGTTTTACCGACACCATTCACGCCAACCATCAGGATAACGTAAGGGGTTTTATTGGTATCAATTTCAAGCGGCTTTTCAACGGTCGAGAGAATGCCTGCCATCTCTTCTTTCAACAGACCATACAGTGCTTCGCCATCTTTCAGTTCTTGACGTGAGGCTTTTTCTGTCAGGTTGTCGATGATTTTCACCGTGGTATCCATACCAACATCGGCAATCAGTAGCTGCTCTTCCAGCTCTTCAAACAGCTCATCATCAATTTGTTTGTCTTTAAACAAGCCAAAGAAGCCAGCACCTATGTTAGCTTTTGTACGCGCTAAGCTACGCTTTAAGCGGGCAAAAAAGCTTTCGGTTGGCTTCTCTTGCTCAATCACACGAGGTTCTTGTGGCTGTTCTGCTTCTGCTTCTGCTAAGTCAGCCTGAGGCTCTGGCTGAACGTCGTCAACGGTTTGCGCTTCTTCTGCAACTTCTTCAACTATTTCCGATTGGGTTTCTTCAGCAGCTTGCTTGGCTTGTTGCTCCTCATCACCGAAGCCAAGCCAAGAAAGTAATCCGCGCTTCTTTTTTTCCGTCATCTGGGGATATCCTAGATTGTCTTAATTTACTCTGACACTTTTCGCCGGGTATTGTCCCGGTAAAGAAAAGAAAAATGACAACAGAGTGAAAAGTTTCCAGCGTAATAACGATGGTATACACTTTGTCATCAACAAAATTTGGGCTGTACTCAGGACGAACTCACTGAGCGACTGGGTATAGTATCACTTTATTAGCGGTCAAAAAATCTATGGTACGGCGTCGCCAGCAAAACACATCACAAAAAAAGCCTTCAACGGGCTTTGTTCGAATTATTAGCGGCTTATGGAGAGGAAGAAAACTGCCTGTTCATGATGCAGAAGGGCTACGCCCGACAACGGATCGCGTCAAAGAAACCCTTTTCAACTGGCTGGCTCAGGATGTGCCTCAGGCAAAATGCCTCGACTTGTTTGCCGGTTCTGGCGGATTGGGCTTTGAAGCAGCTTCGCGTCAGGCTGATAAGGTCACCATGATTGAGCTCAACCCGAATGCATTCAAGCAGTTAGAAAAAAACATTGCGGCTCTTAATTCGAATAACCTTACCGCAATTAACAGCGATGCGTTGAGCTTTCTTCAACAAGCAGGTACTCCGCATCATGTGGTATTTATCGACCCACCATTTCGCAAAGGCTTGCTGGAACAAACCGTCACTTTGCTGGAAAGCAATGGCTGGTTGGCCAACGATGCCATGATTTACATTGAAACTGAGAAAGAACTTGCGTTGGAAGGCATTCCAACCAACTGGCACCTACACCGAGAAAAAACGGCAGGCCAAGTCAGTTACCGATTATTTGAAAGACAACAAGACTAAAAAGGAAGTCTCATGAAAGCTCTACTTTTTCTTGCCAAAGCCGCGATTGGCTTTGTGTGGTTCATCCTGATCCTGAACTTCTTTATGCCCTTTCCGGGCAAAGCGGCGATTGCGCTTTACATTATGACGGCCTTCCTGTTCATCATGCATGGTTTGCAATCAGCCATCTTTATCGGCGCGTTTGGTGACAAGATTAAGATGACCAGTTGGGAAAAATGGTCGATTCTGATTTTCGGCATCTTTGCCCTGCTCGATATTCGTCGCAAGTACATGATGTAAAACCCACACCATCCAATGTAAAACGCCGTTCATCTTGAGCGGCGTTTTTTTTCTTAGCTTAGATAACTCTTCACTCCGTTGAGGAACATCTGAGTCGAAATCATTACTAGCAGCAGTCCCATCAGGCGCTCAATGGCTTTTAAGCCTCGCTCACCTAAGATACGGTGGAAGAAGTTATAGAACATCAGGATAAAGAAGGTCGCCCCCCACGCCAACAAGACAGCGCCAGACAACTCAAGCAATTTGTCTGGGTGCTGGGTCGACAGGAGTAACAGTGCCGCAATCACTGATGGCCCCGCAATCATAGGAATAGCCATAGGGACAATAAACGGTTCTTCGCCCGCCGCGAGGCCTGTAATGCTGCCCGCGCTCGGGAAAATCATCTTAATCGCGATGATGAACAGGATAATACCGCCAGAAATACTCAGCGTTTCGGGCTCAACATGAAGGAAACTCAGAATCGCCTGACCTGCAAACAGGAACAGCATCAGGATAATCAGTGCGAAGCACAACTCGCGCACCAGAACTTTGCGCCTGCGTTTTGGGTCAAGGTGCTTGAGAATCGATAGGACAATTGGAAGATTGCCAAGCGGATCCATGATAAGAAACAACATGGTTGCGGCAGAAAGAATTTCCATGAATGAGCCTCCAAAGCCAAAAAGTTCTCAGTGAACAGAGCGAAAAGTCGGCGAAGTATATCAACACCGTTTGACAATTTGGAGGCAAAAAGCAGAGTTTTTAATGGCTACAGACGCGTTCTAAGTTCAGCGCCCATTTTCCTTTCACATCAACGATCTTTTCTCGTTCAATAAAAAACGCCATCAAGGCATCCAAATCTAGCCCATCCAGTTTACAGGTATGGAACTTAGCATCATCACCAAACTCAGCGCAGGCAACCTCTCGCAGCTCCTGCATTGTCATTGGTCGATCATGCAATAAGTTTAGAACGTTATGTGCGTGTATTTCGTTAGACATGATTTCCTCCACGAATAATTCAGTGAAGAGAGAATAGCCTGATGTTATTGAATAGATTTTGATTTCAGATAATCAAAGAGGCAGTAATCAAGGAATGCGCCAGTAGGTAACTGCCAGAAATCAGATAACGGCCATAGCGAATAGGGTGTTTGTAGTCATGCACGGCAAGCAAGCCTGCCGATAACGTCAGAGTCAGCGTTCCTAAAAAGCCCAGCACACTTTCCACTGTCCCGGTCAAAAGCCACACTTCACCCGCCGCCCAGTTTAGCTGCAGTAACATCATGCCCATTATCACCACTGGGAAGATAAGACGATCAATTTTGGGCAGCATTAGGAAGAACACCACAACACCAATCGCCAACAGCATCGCAGGTAGCCACCAGACAATCTCGCCCGAAAGCTGAAGCCAAAAAGAGGTGCTGTAACAAAGCTGGGCTCCGACAAACGCGGCAAAGCACAGCTTTTGTTGTCGTTTATAGATATAAAGACCGTCTGCCAGCATGGAGATCAACAAACCCAATGTGACCCACCAGGCCGATAGGCCAACCAGACCATTCTGGCTCCACAGCATGACGACAAGCATGCCTAACGACAATGTTTTAAACACGACCGCTTGTTTGTTCTGGTTGCTTTCGTTAGCAGAAATACTAATAAATCCTGACAGCGCGACTGAAAGCCAGCTCCACATGGGTCCACCTCTTTTAAACTGAGTCGCCAGTGTAGGCAGGACGCTAAAGATGTCCAGAAATGGAAAGCAAAACTTGGATCTTGATTGGCTTCTGACAGAGTCACAAAGGCGTCGGTAAAGCGCTAGCTAAAGCACCTTCTCTTTCATCACAGGCTTTTACACCAACTAAATTTGGCGTAAACGCCGACTTTATCCAAATTCACCAGACCCAGCTAACCAAGATCCAAAAAAGCATAAAAACAAGAACACATAGCCACATCAAAATCATTAAAATCAACAAGTTAAACCCAAACCAAGCTCATCATTAGCTCCCAAAACCAATAGAATGCAATCTTATTCAGGTAAGCCGGCAGCCATTTTAATCAAAAACTAGGTAAAACAAGCCAAAACAAAACCCAATAACCATCAATTTAACCCAACACTGACACCAAGATAGCAATCAATCAAACAAAATGACAATCTCTATAATTTAACAACAATTAAACATCATTAAAAACATTAAAAACCAATAACTTAAGCACCAAAACAAACAACAAGAACAGTTTTCAATCAACTCAAAAACCATAGAAACACAATCAAAAAACCATCCTAAACACTGCATTTTCGCACTTACACAGCGTTACTTTTAAAGCTTAGGAAAATAAAAACTTGATCAAAGCACAAAAACACTGCTATTCTAAATTACATAGAGTTAAGCATCACTGAATAGGAGCAGGGTTATGATTACTTCTTCACAAAAACAAGGACTTGTAATGATCGCAGTTGTTGTTGGCCTAATGACACTGCCGATGATGTACTAAGCCATAGTTACAAAAGCAAAAAGGGACGCATTCGCGTCCCTTTTTGTTATGTCGCAGATTTTTCACACAAAACCCGCCTACAAATCCAACGGATTTCTAAGTTTGACTATTTTTTAAAAACAGCCTGTTTTAGACCTTTTATTACAAATGCTTAGACAAGATATCCCAATGGGCATAATAGAAAAGCAGTGCCGCTAATGTAATCAGAGTCATCAAAGTAATCGCCGCTCGCCAGATAAAGCGACTACTGCGTGGCGTGAGCTCTTTTTCACATTCATCACACACAGAAAGAAAGTCACTACGACTTTCCAACTTGTAATCTTCTTCATGAACTATCTTATTGCGAATGGTCGCGATATAGCGCAACTTACCAATCACATCGTGCGGTAGTCGCTCCTCGCAGCTGGTGATCAACTGATGTAATCCCTTACCTTCAGCGTGATATTGCGTGCGAAGCAGCTTTTCAATTGTTCGTGTCCGTGTCACTACTTTTTCGATATCAGACATGGCTTCCCTCCATCGCTAGTAAGTTTAGGGGCAGAGACTGACCTCTTCCAGCCAGCACTATAAGTAAATAATATTCCGTCTCATTATCTACTATCTAGCCCCATTTTTACGGTCCTTTGCAAGTAAATTAATGTAAAGGAATCAATGACTAGCTTTATCAGCATACTGACAAAATCACCACTAACGTGTGATATGTCTCGAAGAATGATACAAAGGGCAACAACAGAGGCTCACAGTTGTGTTCAAAGCCCTAACCTGAGTCCAAATTAGCACTAAAATAACCCATCGGCTTTTTGGGGAGAACAACAATGCCATTAACGTTATTCATTGCCATTATTGTGTTTGTGCTCGCCAGTGGTTGGGTATTTAGCCGACTTTATCGCAGACACATTCAGGGAGAAAATGCGCCTGAACAAACAGCGGACGTCACTGTTCTCGATAAACAGGCCATTGATGTTTATGACGCCCAACCAGGACAAGATGAGCAGGAATACTGGATTTACGTGCAGAAAGGACGTCTAGGCCCTAAACGAGAGTTTCAGGTTGGAGTGCATTATTTCCATGCCTTAAATCCCGGAGACAAAGGCATGCTGACTTATCAAGGTGATAAGTTTCTTCATTTCGCGATGAAGCGCTAATCTAGCGCTTCACCATCTTGAACATATTGTTTTTCGCCATGTTTTCGGCCACATCATCCGGTAGAGCATCCAAAACTTCATCCCAACGAGATAACACTTCACCCGTAATTTTAAAACGGCCTACAACATCAGAGCCAATCATGAAACGATCGGGATACTCTTTAATCAACGCCACCCACTCTTTCTTCGATTCAGGGCTCGCCAGTATCACATCGCGCAAGCTCCAAGATGCCAAAATGTAGAGATTATCGTAATCATCCAGTAGCTCGCTGACTTCATCGATGAGAAACGACAGATTCTGACGTCGTAGCAGTGTCGAACTCGTCCCCGCGTGCGCCCAGATAAAGTTGGTTTTGCTGTTTTCTTCTAACGCCTCCACCAGCTCATGCTTGTACAACGGATGCGTTTCTCGCTCAGATGTGATGTTGGTATGCAGAATCACCGGCATTTTGTGCTTCGCAGCCACCTGATACACCTTCATCAAAGCAGGATGATTCGCTCTGGCCTGTTCGCCTAACGTCAGCGCAGACAAGCCATCATGACGCGTCAGAATCTCACCAATTCCTTTCCAGAAACCGGGGTCGCTTTCAATCATCTGTTCGACTTGTTCCGCTGCGAACATATCTGTGGGGTTAAAGCCGGTAATAAAAGGAAACAGTCGATCTTGATGCGGCGAGTCTTTCAGTGCTCGGTAGAGAATCTCATCAGTCCGTGAGTAGTAATAGACGGGTGAGTCATCGCCAAATTCATAACGTGGTGCGACAGGATCGTGAGCGTTCCACTTTTTCATAATCGGCAGGCCCATCACAAACGCATGTTCAATGTTGCTTTGATCCATCTTATGCACCAGGTATTTGATGCCATCGGTTCGCTGAAAAAAATCAACATAATGGATCTCGGCATCATTAAAACCGCCGTCATACCCGTTGGCGAATGGGGCTACTGACAACATTAAGCCCGCTAACCATTTTCTGTTCATATTCCCTTCCTGAACGAGTATTACCGTTCACCTCACTGCGATTAAGTATTCAATATAACAATTAACCTGATGATTCAGGCAGATTCATGCCATGTTTTAGACATAAACCGTTTTAATTTAATCGGTTACGGTTTTGGAAAGATAAGCGAGTACCAATCAATGGCAACTAGCTGACAGCAATACTAAGGCAACAACCAGCGAGTACGTCGGGATTTAGACACCATCCAACTCATCACTAGCGCACCAGAACCGCTCAAGACAACCCACACAGGAATCACCCAAGCGGGGTGGCGTTGGTACCAGCCATACTCTTTCATTGGCCAGAGAAAGATCGGATGGAGAATGTAAATGCCAAGACTGTGTTGGCTAATGAAGCCGATCACTTTGTTGGCCTTATCAGGCAAGTTTTCACCAACATAACGACCTAACATGAAAATCATGCTCGCAGCCAGTACCACATTGAGTGTCTTATACGACAGCCATCGCCCTACGGTATATTCTTGTGCTTCAACACTGTTGGTGATGACCGCGTATCCCGTCATGATAAGTGCCGCCACACCCAAGACCGTGAACATGGCTACATAAGGTGCGGTCAGAGGCACTCTTTTATACAGCAAGTACCCTAGAGGTAAATAGCCGCTGTAAAGCCACATTTGATGACTCCAAGGCCCATCAATACCGATTAAAAACAATAAGGTCGTCACCAACCAAATCACTACATAGGAATACAACGAGCTATCACCATACTGCCTGATCACATATTGGAAAAACGGAATGACGAAATACAAAGGAATGAAGTAGTAGAAGAAACCGAGATGATAATAAGTGGCGTGAGAAGCACTATTGGCAAGCACTTGCTTGGTTTCTTCAGGATTAAAACCGTTCAAGCTCCACCCCGAAAGATACGCATAGAACAGCGACCAAACAATAAACGGTACCAAAACTTTGCCTAATCGACGTTTGACATAGTATTTGGCATCAAATGGCCGGGTATCACTGAGCAATAGCGCACCAGTAATAAGAGTGAACACGGGCACCGCCCAACGTACCGCACTGTTTAAACCAATCGCGGTAGCCCACTCTGAGAAGGGGATGCTACCGAGCTCCTGACGATAAGGGGCAAGAACATGAATCGCAATAACTGCCACAGCAGCGACGCATCGCAACAAGTCAAAAAACAGCACTCTATCTCTCATACCGCTACCTTTTGTTCAACACTGGTTGAGCAAAGGTAGCAATAAAAAAGTTGACCAAGGTGTAACCTTGGTCAACTTTTAGCCATAGAATTGTTCTTAATTTAAGCAGTTGCTGTCTGGTTCAACTTAGGTAGCTTGATGGAAATCAGGGTAGTCAGCGCAAGAAATGCGAAGGAAACCCATAGGCACGCAGCCAAACCTGCAACCTGAAATATCCAACCTGACAACACTGTACCAATTAAGCGCCCCACGGCATTCGCCATATAGTAGAAGCCGACATCCAGTGATACGCCATCCCCTTTGGCATAGCTGACGATCAGATAGGAATGCAGGGACGAATTCACCGCAAACACCGCGCCAAAAATCAAGAGTCCAACCACGATAACCAACTGAGGTTGCCAGCCAATTTGCACTGCGTAAGCAATTCCCGCGGTGATCACTGCCAACAAGCCAGCCCACATCAGCGCGGCACTGCCGTCAGGGACTTTACCTTGTGCTTTACCGGTGATCTTAGGGGCAAAGCCTTGGACAAAACCATAAGCAATCACCCAAGTTGCTAAGAAACCGCCAACCCAAAGATGATCCCAGCCAAACACGCTGCCCAGATAGATAGGTAGGGCGACAACAAACCAAACATCTCGAGCCCCAAACAGGAACATGCGCGCCGCAGACAATATATTGATTGAACTCGACTTAGAAAAGATTTGGCTGAATTTAGGCTTGTTTTTGGCTTTACCCAAATCACTTTCAAGACCGATTAAGCTGCCGATCAGAACCAGTGTTAACACACCCGCCATCAGCAACACCGCGTACTTAAAGCCAATCAGAGACAGCAATAAGCCACCGATGAAGAAGCCGACACCTTTAAGGGCATTTTTCGACCCCGTCAGAATCGCGATCCACTTATACAAGGCCCCTTGCTGCTCGTCTGGCACCAGTGCCTTAATGGAACTTTTGGCACTCATCTTATTAAGGTCTTTGGCAATACCAGACAACGCCTGAGCCAGCATCACCCAAGGTATGGTCAGCCAGATATTGGGAACTGCGAGCATCGCCAGTGCCACTATCTGCATCGCCAGTCCAAGGTTCATGGTTTTGTTTAAGCCAAGCCTCGCGCCAAGCCAACCACCAATCAGGTTGGTTACCACGCCAAAGAACTCGTAGAACAAGAACAAGGATGCGATTTCTAACGTGCTGTAGCCCAGATCATGGAAATATAGCACCACCAGCATTCTCAATGCGCCGTCAGTAATGGTGAAGTTCCAGTAATTGAACGTCACCAGCATATATTGACGTACACTCTTACTCAGATTTGCGATCATAGAGTACCCAATTTTCTCTTATGTACAGCGATGGGAGCTTTTGGACACCCATGATCCAAAAGCTCCTCAGGGGTTATTTCGCCGCGACGGCGTTGATGTAATCGACCTGAACAGGTTTGGTAAAGGCACCTGGACGTAGCGCCTGCACCTCTTTGACAATGTCGCTTAAAGGCCACTGTTTTTCTAACAGCAAATGTGCGGCCAACAGGCCCGTACGACCTGACCCGCCCATGCAATGCATCGCAACTTTACCGCCATTATCGACAACCTGATGCAGAGCAGAGCTGGCTTGCTGCCATTTCATGGCAAAGTCATCACCCGGTGCGCAGTCATCCTCAATTTCAATCTGAAACCACTGCATACCTAGTTTTTCTGTCGCTTCACCAAGCTGAGCGACACCTTTGTTCTCTAATTCTGTGTTATCCAGCGCCGTCACTATCGCTTCAACACCTTGCTCTTTTAGCTGCACAAGCGAAGCTTCCAGATCAATGCCTTTAGTACCCGGACAAGGAGTAAGTATTAACGCACCTTGCTCAAGGTCCAATTGCCAAGTTGGATGTGTCATCTCAATTACTCCTTATGCCAAGCCCACTTTACGTACCAACTCAGCAGTACGTGTCGCGTAGCCCATTTCGTTATCGTACCAAGCGTAGATCTTCACCATGCGGCTACCTACCACCATAGTTGATTGAGCATCAACGATGGTTGAACGTTGGTCACCTTTGTAATCAATCGATACCAGCGGACGCTCTTCAAAACCAAGGATACCGTTCAGCTCACCTTGTGATGCCTCTTTAAGCAACGCATTCACTTCTTCCGCTGTGGTATCACGTTTCACATCAAAGATGATGTCTGTGAGTGACGCGTTGGCCAGAGGAACGCGAACCGCGTGGCCGTTAATCTTGCCTTTCAGATCTGGGAAGATTTCCACAATCGCTGTTGCACTACCAGTCGTTGTCGGGATGAGGCTCATGCCGCAAGCACGGGCACGGCGCAAATCCTTATGTGGCGCATCAAGAATAGTTTGCGTGTTGGTCAGGTCATGGATAGTGGTAAAAGAAGACTGCGCGATACCTAATTTCTCATGAATCACTTTAACCACTGGCGCAATACAGTTAGTCGTGCAAGATGCAGCTGTAACAATCTGATGTGCTGCAGGGTCAAAGATATGATCATTCACACCCACCACAATGTTCGCCACGCCTTCTTCTTTAACCGGCGCAGAAACCACGACTCGTTTCACACCTTGAGCTAGGTACTTGTTAAGAATCGAAGTTTTACGGTGCTTACCCGTCGATTCAATCACAACATCACAGCCAGACCAGTCGATGGCATCAATGTCTTTCTCTTGCGTTGTTTTGATAACTTGACCGTTAATTAGAATCTGATCACCTTCCGCTTTGACTTCGTGATTCCAGCGTCCTTGAACTGAATCAAACTCCAGCAGGTGTGCGAGTGTTGCGGCATCGCCCGCGACATCATTGATCTGCACAAACTCTAGTTCTTCCCAATCAAACGCCGCACGCAGAGCCAAACGTCCAATACGACCAAAACCGTTAATTCCGACTTTAATTGTCATCTTTCTATCTCTCTTATTTCAAATTACTGGCAGCAAACAGGGCGAGCCTGAATAGCATGAAGTCTTTCTATATCTTGTTGGTACTCTGTTTTCAGGCAATTAGACGCGACAAGATCATCAATCAGTTTTTTCATCCAACCCGGCAATTCCGCCGACAAACGATAGAACACCCATTGCCCTTGGCGGACGTCAACCAACACACCACTTGAGCGTAGCTGAGCAAGGTGACGCGAAATTTTCGGCTGGCTTTCCTGCAGCGCTTCAGTCAATTCACCCACTGACAAACACTCTTCACGTTCAATCAGCATCAGGCAACGAACTCTTGTTTCGTCAGATAGCAATTTAAAAAACTGATGTGGCAACATTTAAATATACTCATATATGGATATGCGTATATATTTATTTAAACCGAACTGAAGATCAATACCCTATCGGTACTGTCATAAAAGATTCGCAAATGAGGAAAGCCGCCTTACACCAGGCGGTTGATGTCCTGACTCCAGCGCTGCGCTTCAGAAATGCGCGGCATAACGTCATCTACGGATAGGTTCAACTGACGACACGCGTCCTGCATGCCCTGCCAGTCGGCCCGTTCATAGCACTCTTCCAATCCAAGCAAGATGCCATAAGGGCCCTGGCGCTCAAGTAACGCGACCTTAATCGCTTGATTGAGTGGCAACTGCTTAACCAGCTCCTCAAGCGAGAGATCCAGTAACGCATCCAAGGTTGAGAACAAGCCGATAAGAAAGGCCTGTTCACGGAACTGGCTGAATGGGTTCTCGTTTGCCATCAACTGGCAAAACTGAGCGCGTTGCAACGAAAGGTTGTATAGCTCTTTAGGCTTTTTAGCGGAAATAAAAGATGCCACGGCCAATGAAACGAAGATACGAAGTTTGTCTTCACCAAGGTAAACCAAAGCCTGCCTAAACGAAGATATGGTAACTTCGAGCCTCTCCGACATGGTGTTTACAAAGCGGAGCAATTTGTAAGATAGCGCAACGTCTTTGGCCACTATGGCTTCAACCTTCTCGAAGTCGACATTGGTCTGACATACTTCACGAAGCAACTCCATCGCAATCACCTGTTCAGGGCTAATGTACTGCTGACGAATCACTTCGGGCTTACTGAAAAAGAAGCCTTGGAAGAACGAAAAACCCGCCGAACGCGCAGTTAAGAATTCTTCTTCGGTTTCAACTCGTTCAGCAAGAAACTTACGTCGGATCCCACGTGACTTCCGCTCTTGAACAAACTCGCACGCCGCGTCGAGCCCCATCGCCATAATATCGAGCTTGATGATCTGAACAAATGGTAAGAAGCGTTCCCACTCAGGGCTATAAACAAAGTCATCTAGTGCAATCAGGTAACCTGCTGCGTTGAGTTCTTTTATCGCTTCATATAGCTCGTCCGTCGGTGGACAAGTTTCCAGTACTTCAATGACAATCTGCTCTCTGGGCAGCGACAGAGGTAAGCGACGAATAAGGCTTTTATACGGAAAGTTAATGAAGCTGCGCGATTGTGCAAAAGCAGGATTAGTGCCCAGAGACAGGAAGTTCTCGACAATTAAACGATACGTTGCACGGTTAGAATCGACATGAGCTGGGTATGCATTGTTTTCTCCGTCACGGAACAATAATTCATACCCCAGCGTTTGTCTTTTGGCGTTAAAAATGGGCTGGCGAGCCACATAGGTATCGCGCATTGACTGCTACACCTTGAAATTACTTAAGCTTTGGCAGCCGCTAATAATGCCCCACAACCGACAAACATGGAACCAAATACCTTGTTGATCTTACTCATAATCTTATCAGAACGGATAAAACGCCCCATTTGTGCCGCCAAAGAGGTGTAACCCAGCATAACAATCGAGTCGATCACGACGGTTGTCACCCCTAATACCGCCAGTTGCGTCAGCTGATCTTTGGCAGGGTCAATGAATTGCGGAAACAGCGCGACCAAAAATACGATGGATTTTGGGTTGGTCAGATTGATCAGCACAGCATTGCTCATCAGTTTAGTACCGGATAACGCTTCACCTTGAGTGTGAGTCGCCAAACCAGACTTATCGCGCCATTTCTGAATACCTAACCACACTAAGTAAGCCGCACCGACCCATTTAATCACGGTAAATGCAGTTGCTGACTGAGCAACCAAGGCGCCAATGCCGGCACCAACTAAAATAATATGTAACGTCAGCCCAATTTGCAGCCCAGCAATCGCTGAGAGAGATTTACGTGTACCATAGCTCAGACCATTACTGATTGAGTTCACGGTTCCTGAACCTGGAGCGAGGCTGAATACAACAGCTGTAACTACGTAGGCTAACCAAACATGCATATCCATAGTGTTTTCCTCTCGACTAAACTTCCTTAGCCACACATAATTTAGACTTGTTTACTTGTCAGTGTTGATACTAGGCCCCGATATCATGAATGAATCGAGCACCAGCATTAATCCACCTTATACTCAAGAGTCGAATTTTGAGCAAGCAATCAATAACAATATTGCTCAATTGTGGCGCTCTCGTGAGGAAGGCTTCTTTAAGTCCTTTGATAAGACCCGGCTGTTCTGGGTGAAACTTACCTCTCCTGAGCACACCAAAGCGATCGTCGTGGTCAATGGCCGTATTGAATGCACCTGGAAGTATCAGGAACTGTTCTATGACCTGTTCCAACAAGGCTATGACATCTACTCCTTCGACCATCGAGGTCAGGGCTTGTCAGATCGACTGATTGAAGACCAGCAAATGGGTTATGTCGAGGACTTCGAAGACTATGTGCAAGATTTACATGGTCTGATCCAACATTTTGACTTAAGTGGTTACGATAAACGTTACCTGCTCGGCCATTCAATGGGGGGCAATATCGCCACTCGTTACCTACAAAGCTATCCAGATCATTCATTTTCAGCCGTGTCACTCAGTGCACCGATGTTTGGCGTCAATCTGCCCTGGCATCTCAAACCAATCGCAATACCCCTTGGCCAAATCATGACTGCGCTTGCGCCTAAGCCAACTTTTGCCCCCGGTCAGGCCCCCTATTACCCAAAACCATTTGAAGGTAATTTCCTTACTCAAAGCCAGATCCGCTATCACTGGTTTCGTGACCTCTATGAGCAGAGACCAGAGCTGAAAATTGGCGGAGCCAGCACACGCTGGGTGTGGCAGGGATTAATGGCAGCCAGAAAGTGTCACCTGATGACGCGCCAGATAAAAGTCCCATTGTTACTCCTTCAGGCCAGCAGTGACCAGATCGTTTCCAATCAGGATCAGCTCAAATTCATCAAGAAACTGGCTAAAACCAACTATCAGTGCGCGTTAAAGATCATTTATAGCTCGCGCCATGAAGTATTATTTGAAAAAGACGAATATCGCGATCAAGCACTGGATGCCACACTGTCTTTCTTCAATCAGTATTGATAAAAATAGGAAATACTGGAGGGTAACTTTTACCCTCTTTTTCCCCTTTCTGTTCCAGTAGAATAGTCACTCTGCCCTTCTTGGGCTGTTCAACGCATTACGCACGAGGGTGATATGACAGACACACGCAAAGAGACTCCTTTCCAACTGGTTGCTTCCGATCTCGATGGTACTTTACTGGCGCCTAACCACCAGCTGAGTGACTTCTCTAAGCAAACGCTGAACGAGCTACACCAGAAGGGCTATACCTTTATCTTTGCGACCGGTCGTCACCACGTTGATGTTTCAGGTATTCGTCAACTGTCAGGCATCCCAGCTTACATGATCACCTCAAACGGTGCCCGTGTTCACGATCAAGATGACAACCTGATGTACAGCAACAATGTACCGCAAAATCTGGTTCAGCCAGTGATCGATGTGATCAGACAAGATCCTGAGATTTTTATCCATATGTATCAGAATGATAGTTGGCTGCTGGATAGGGACGACGACATGTTAGCGAAGTTCCACAGTGAATCCGGTTTCGCCTATCAACGCTTTGATGGCGATGCGGCGCCAACCGATGGAATAGCGAAAATCTTCTTTACCCATCCAGCTAAAGATCACGACCATCTGGTCAAATTTGAACAACAACTGAATGACAAGTTTGGTGACCAACTCAATGTGGCTTTCTCCACCCCTTGGTGTCTCGAAGTGATGGCTGCTGAAGTATCGAAAGGAGAAGCGCTTAAAGTTGTGGCTGAGTCTCTCAATTTAACGCTGGAAAACTGTATTGCTTTTGGTGATGGGATGAACGATGTTGAAATGTTGTCCATGGCAGGCAAAGGCTTGGTGATGGAGACTTCACATATCAAAGTGAAACAAGCCTTGCCAGATAATGAAGTGATAGGCAGCAACGCTGACGATGCGGTGGCGCACTACCTACATACTCATTTGTTCTAATCTTCACTCTTTAAGAGAGACGCATTATCTTTGCGACGGTAACTTCTCTTTATCCAGTATCGCCTGCCATTCATGCTCACTCACCGGCATAATTGACAGGCGATTGCCACGCTTCACCAAAGGCATGTTTTCCAGCTCAGGCATTGCTTTCATGACTGTTAGTGGGATCAGCCGCTCCGTCTTTCTGACGAATTCAATATCCACCATCACCCAACGTGGGTTGTCTGGTGAAGATTTCGGGTCAAAATAGTCACTCTCAGGGTCAAAGGCAAAATGATCGGGATAAGCCTCTTTGGTTACTTTCGCAATGCCAGCGACTCCCACCTTCTTGCATGAAGAGTGGTAAATCAGCACCAAATCACCCTCTTTGACCTCATCTCGCATCATATTACGCGCCTGATAATTACGTACCCCTTCCCAGCAGGAAGTATTTTGTGTACGAAGTGTGTCAATAGAGAAAGTGTCCGGTTCTGTTTTGAATAACCAATATGCCATAATGACGTCCGAATGATTAAGTATGAGGAAGATATAGCATGAAGGCGTTAAGAAACCCAGTAGCAGTGACGACCTTACTGGCCCTTCAGGCCTGTTCCGGTTTTCAATCCGGTTCGGATCCAGCACACACTCCACAGGCAACGCTGAATGATCCTTCCTCAGTCAAACCTCAAACTTTTGTCATGCGTGGTGAAGTTATCCTAGGTCACGAGGTCCGCTCGATTGTGCCGTGTGGTAGCCAGCAGCAATATTGGCTGGATCTGCCTGAAGATAGATTCCAGCAAGGGATGCAGTTGGTACGTTCCCCTTATGCACCGTTATACGGTGAGGTAATTGGCCACCTTGAGCCGTCGGGCAAGGAAGGGTTCGCTGCCGATTACGCCGCACGCTTCGTGGTCGACAAGATCAACTTACTGACAGCGGAAAATACCCAACGCTGCACACAGCCTGTTCAACCGACGAAAGCCTTTGGTAACGAACCATTCTGGTCAGTTCAATTTGCCGATAGTGCCCTTAAGTTCAGCCAAATGGGCCAAGAAGCACAACAACTTGAACTGACCACGACAAAGATTGAAGCAGACCGCCGCCGCTACACATTCAGCAATGGCCAACTAGAGCTTAACCTACGCAGTTGCAGTGATGGTATGAGTGATAGCCTTTATGGTTGGAGCTCAACACTCACAATCGGCGATAAAACCTATCGTGGCTGTGCGACGCTATCAAACCAAGACACGACCCAACGCTGGGTGGCGACTTATCAGGCTCAAGCAAGCAAAAATGCTCCCTTTAGTGTTTCTCTAGTAATGAACCCAGACCATACAGCCAGCACCACTTACAGCTATCAGAATGGAGGATCGGATACGGTTGAAAAAGGTTTCTGGCAGCAACTGAATCCAAGTCAGGTACAAGTGGTTGGCACACACTTACAAGGCCAGCCTCTCACCTCCGAGCGACTGTATACCGAAAAAGACCATACCCTGACGGCCAAGCAGGAAAAAGTCGGTAGCATGGTGTACGACATTGCTGAAGGCGGACTCACGCTTTACAAAGCGGGGAATGCTCACTCTTCTCAACAAACCGTGGCAGACAGTAACAAAGTCCCGTCGAGTGCTGAGTTCAACCCACAAGTTGATCAAGCTCTACGTGATTACTTCAAGGGAGAGAAGCAGGATCCGACTGGGACGCGCTATCGCTGGCTGACGTACGATCTTAATGGCGATGGCAACACAGAATTGCTGGCTCAGCTCGACTGGTGCGGCTCAGGTGGTTGCACCTTGCTGATTTTCGATAATGTTAAGCAGAAATGGCAATTCAATAGCCGGATTACATTGGTTCAAACGCCTTTAAACTTGGGGACCCAATCTCATAAAAATTGGCGCGATCTGGTGATGTTTGTCAGCGGTGGCGGCGCAGTACCCAACCAGCACACTTTGCAGTTTAACGGTACGCACTACCCCCTCAACCCAAGTGTCGCGCCCGTGGCAAACTACGATGAAATCAGCCCAGTTCAACTGTTTTCTGATGGCCTGACTCCTCATCAGGGAGGCGTCACGCTGTAAGATGCCAACTTCAAGCCCTTGCCCAAACTGTCTGCTGAATCACAACTGTGTTTGTGAGTACTTACCTAACATCAACGTGCCTGCACATCTGGCTATCTTGATGCACGAAAATGAGTGTCAGCGGGAAACCAACACTGGGCAGTGGCTACTGAAAACGGTCCATCCTAGCAGTCGACATATCTGGCAACGCAAACAACCCTGCTCCGAACTGGCTCGACTAGTCAACCATGAGGGTTATCAACCGCTGCTGCTGTTTCCTGGTGAAGATAGCCAGTCCATCAACCAGATGACTCAATACGCAGAGCAGAATGCACACAAGCCTTTATTCATCATTCTTGACGGGACTTGGCAAGAAGCGAGGAAAATGCTGCGTAAAAGCCCTTGGCTGCAGGCACTTCCCAAAGTGCACTTAGCGCCAGCTTCTACATCCAACTATCAGCTGAGGCGCAATCAAGATGAGGGCCATTTATGCACACTAGAGGTGGGGGCAGAAATCATCGGTTCTTTAGGCCAAGAATCACAAGCAGAGCATTTACGGCAGTTTCTCGGTCACTACATGAGAGCATTTCAGGCGGATAAAAGCGGGCACGCGCTAAAATAGCCGTGTTGGCTCCCCCAGATAGAAACCTTGTAAATAGTCGACCCCTAAATCTTCCGCAATCTCACACACCGCTTGGTTGTGAACAAATTCAGCGACCGTTTTCGCGTTGAGTACTTGGCAAAGTTTGACTAATTGCCCGGTTATCTGGCGCTGTTTCGGGTCCGTGTCTATGGTTTTGATCAAACTGCCATCGAGCTTGATGATGTCCGGTTCAAGGCGAATAATCTGATCGATATTGGAATAACCGCTACCAAAATCATCCACCAGCAGACGAACCCCCATCGCCTTAAAGTGTCCGCAGATTTCCGTCATCCTTGAAAAGTCTTTGATCTGCTCAGACTCCAGCACTTCCAGGCCGAGGCGACTTGGATCATTAAGGCGAGCAATCGACTCTTCAAGCAAATAGAGTGTTTTATCACTGAGCATATCTTGCGGCGATAGGTTAATCGAAAAAGGCATAGCCTTGTCCGCCATATACGCCAACGTCGAACTCAACATAAAGCGACTTAGGCGGGTATACAGGTGCGTGTCTTCAATGATGGGCAGAAAACGCCCCGGGGCGATAATTTCGCCTTCATCTTCAATGCGAACCAGACACTCCTGTGACACCATTTCATGAGATTGAGCCGCGAAAATCGGCTGGCTGAAGGTCAAAATACGTTGATTTAATATCGCGCGGCTCACTGACCCCATCAGAGCCAATCGCTCTTGTTGGGCTTCAATCCCTGTCGCACAGTCTTTGGCATTATATAGATGGGTGTTGTGCGCCTTACCTTTACGTCTCGCATCAATCGCGCGCAGCAATAGCTCCTCCCCTTCAATATCCGGAAAGTCCTTCATGCTGGCCAGCCCACCCGTAACAGACACCGATAGGTAATCCATTTCTGGCAGACCGTAAGGCTCAAAATTGATGTGCTCAATCTTATCGGCAAATAGCAGAAACTCTTGGCGAATGCGCTCGCTGCTCTCTTGTGAACTGAAGACCAAGGCCCATTCGGCAATACCGATGTAGTACAACTGACGAAGCGCTGCCTCACCACGATGTGTTTCAAGCTGAACGACAAACAGGTCCGTCAGATCGCGGATTAGCTCGTCCGCCACCTGATAGCCATATTTCTCGTTAACCTGATGGAAGTTAGACAGCTTCAAGGTGATCAGGTGAGTATTGGCATCAGCTCCTCTCACCTCCTCCTGCAATGCCGCCCGATTCTTCAGCCCCGTATGCTTATCGTAACGATAGCTCTCTATCAGTTTTTCCGTTTGGCGGGCAAGCTTTTCTTCAATCTGTTTACGTGTCTCATCCAACTCTTCGATTGAGTGACGGATCAGGTGAAACAAAGGTGAAATCGGGTACTCTTCCTGTAACTGGTGTTGCAAAGGCTGACGATCATTTTCACTCAATGCCACGTAAGTCATACTGTGATGCAAAACTTCCTGCTGTTCATTGCGATACAGCTCCCCCATGCAGTAGGAACCGATACAAGATTCGAAACGATCAAACGGTTTTATTTCGCTGGTACCTTCAATGAACTCAAGGCGAGATTCGCAATTGTAGATAAACACCGCTTCTGGATTGTACTGCGCCAGTTGGGCGGTATTGTGCCTGACTTGCTCTAAGGTCACGGACGGGTGGTTGTAGCAAATTCGTACTTCGTCTCCCACCTCTAAGGGGCTGTCCAACTCCACCACGCCACCGGGATGCAGCTCACTCGGCACGCAGATCTGCTGACGGTTATCGCGTTGCAGTGGAAAGCTCAGCATTTGTTCCAGCGTCAGGGCTTTGCCGTCAGCTAAACGCTGGCGAAACACATCGTAAGCAGGTTCATGATTAAGCGATATCAGCTTATTGCCATTCACAGCGGTCACACGCAATGGGCTGCCAATCGGGTTCCATTCAGCAAACGCACTGCGCCATACTGAGAGTGATTCACCATGTAAGGCGACGGCTATTGATGAATCATGATGAATATCAGTGCCAAGCAGTAACCAAGCAGGCTGGCCGTCAACGCTGGCAGCCAGGCCACCACACACTGGCACATCAGCAATGGGATTAAGTGCCAAGTACAGGTTGTAGTCACGGCCGTTCGTCAACTGGGAAAAGCTGATAATGAGCTTACTCTGCTCATTGAGTTCGAGCTGCTCAGCTAGAGAAACTGCTTCTTTATCCGGGTGACCTTGCAGGGGGACATGGGCAACACTCAATTGAGTACCAGAGAAAACCGATACCGCAATCAGCGTGCTGTGATGGTGAATATCTCCCTGATGGATAACATGACGGGTACTGTGGCCAATAATTTTGGCCTTAGGTAAACGCTGTTTAATCAACTGAGCGTAACTGCCGATCTGGGGTTCATCTTGCGATGACAATAATTGAATCAAAACCGATTGCGATGCGTCATCAGACAAGGAACCAAGAAAGCGGGTGAGCTGTTGTTCATCTCTGATAAGAGCAGAATAGGTATGCATGCAATCGGCCTAAGACGTTATGTTTTTTTGTACTCACTCTAACCTAATTGATGACTGTACAAATGAAAAGCCCTTGTCTATCAAGGCGTAACTTAGTTCTCAATCAGTAGCAGCAATTCCTGTAAACAAGACACTTCAACGTCAGGCAGTGTTCGGGCTCTGCGGTGCTGGATTAAACTCGCGCCCTGATCGTTAAACCAGCACGCCGACAAGCCACGATTCTTGGCGCCTTTGACATCACTAATCAGATGATCACCAACGTGCAAGATGTTGCGAGCTGAGCACTGAAGATGGCTGATGGCTTTATCGAACATCTGTGGGTGCGGTTTCGCGTAGCCATCTGGACCCGATTGAAGGATCAAGGAAAAATATTGAGCCAGACCGATTCGCTCGGCATCCACATTACCATTGGTAATCGCGACTAGTGGTATTTGCTTAGCAAGCTTCTGCATAACCTGATGCGTTTGCTCAGGTACGGTAAAATCGCTGCGTAGCCGCAACACTTCCTGAATCGCCTGCTCAGCGGCGTATTTGGCGTCCACTTGCTCATAGCCAAGGCGATAAAGACCTTGCTCTATCTGAGTTCGCCGCCATAGCGTCATGTCATTGGTCAGCCAGCGGTCAGCGGCTGCCAATTCCATCTTTAACTCATGCCACCAGCTCAGTGGTTTACTCGCAGACATTGGGTGGTGTTTGTGTAGCCAAGCCACCACCTGCGCCTCCACTCTGCGGATCACTGGGCGGTTGTCATACAAGGTATCATCAAGATCGAACGTCATTGCTTCAATGACTGGTAGCTGGCGATAGAAATGCATCAGTCACTCTCTTTCTTTTTAGCTCTGGGGTGAGCTTGGTCGTAAACATCGGCAAGATGCTGAAAGTCCAAATGTGTATAGATTTGAGTAGTGGAGATATTCTCATGACCCAACAATTCTTGAACGGCTCTGAGGTTGTTGCTCGACTCCAGCATGTGGGTCGCAAACGAATGACGTAGCTTGTGCGGACTGATGTGACTAGCAACCGACTGTTTTTGTCCCCATTCGGCCATACGCTTTTGAACGTTACGGTGCGAAATCCGTACTCCCAGTTTAGACACAAACAACGCTGGCTCATCGGTATTGGCTAGCGCACCACGAACTTTGAGCCATTTGGCGACCCATTCTTCGGCCATACCCGCAAAAGGTACCTTACGTTCCTTGTCACCTTTACCCACCACTCGGATCTCTCCGGAAGACAGGCTCACATCACGCACATCGACACTGACCATTTCCGCCAGTCGCAGCCCCGCGCCATACATCAGTTCCATCATGGCTCGGTCGCGTATCGCCAACGGATCATCTTCATTAACTTCGAGTAACTGACCAACTTCATCCACATCGAGGTTTTTGGGTAAAGGCCTTTTCTTCCGCGGAGCAGACACACCCTTGGCAGGATTTGCGGTTAACTCTCCTCTCAAGATCAGGAAATCAAAGAAACTCCGTAATGCGGATAATCGAGTCGCAAGGCTGCTGGCTTTCATGCCATCACGCATACCTTTACTCGCCAGTTGGCGAACCCAAGCTGCGTCAACCTGAGACCAATCTTTCAAGCCCATAGTCACCAAGTGTTGAGCCATGGTTTCCAGTTGTTGTTTGTAATTACGTTGAGTGTGCAGGCTAAGCCCTTTCTCGCTTCTCAAATACTCATAGAAGCGATTGAGAGGGCTTTGTAGTCCGCTAGGCAGAGGTATTGCTGATTCGCTCATGGTCGTCACTTTGCCATGGAAGGGTTTCAATCAGGTGAGAAAGCACCAGTGCAAGATGGCGCAGGAATAAAGTGTCCATATGCGGCTGAAAGTGCCCACCATCATTGCTGGAAAAAGCCAGAATGCCTTGCAGGGACTGCTTGTGCAGCGGTAACACCACATAAGACCCCATCTCAGGTGCGCGGGTATTGTCACCAAACAGCAGTTCTCGATCTGCTTTACGCATTCGCCCTAAATAAGCACTCTTACCATTGAGGTGATTGGTCGCAAAACGTTGGTAATTATCCTTATCGAGTGAGTAATACGCTGACTCACTGTCGAGCAAACGTACATACGCCACCAGCCCGAGAGACTTAGCCATCTCTTCAACGGCTTTGACCGCAGGCAGCAAGGCATCACAAGTCAGGACATGTTCCTGCAAACTCATAAACTCATGAAAAGTACGATCGTTGTTTTTCGCCAACGACATCAGAGTGGTTATCTCTTCTTCCAGCTCTTCAATACGCTGGCGTTGTCTGGTCATTTGAACATGAACCAGCGACACCGCGCCCTGCTCTTTATGAGGTAATGCAAGGCGATCGACTAAATCACTTCTGGTACTAAAAAAATCTGGGTTGTCACGCAAGTATTCCGCGACAACCTCAGCTGTCAGCGCATCAGCTTCAATCTGCGACACGTTCGTTCCTTTATTTATTTTCTTCTTAACAGCTTAGCTGACCATCGAACACATGAGTGGCGGGGCCAGTCATGTAAAGCGGTTTACCCGGTCCTTGCCAGCTGATTTTTAGCGAGCCACCAGGCAGGTTCACTGTGACTTTCTCATCCAACAGTTCTTGCACGATACCCACTGCAACCGCGCCACAAGCACCACTGCCGCATGCCTGAGTTTCACCGGCACCACGCTCGTAGACTCTCAGGTTCACTTCGTTGCGGCTTAATACCTGCATGAAGCCAGCGTTCACTCGCTCAGGGAAACGCTCATGAGATTCCAGCAGCGGGCCTAACGTATCAACGTCGGCAGTTTGTGTATCGTCTACGACCGTCACAACATGCGGATTACCCATGCTCACCGCACCGCAGAACAAGGTCTTTTCTTCGGCACGTAAGATGTAAGTCTTCTCTGTTTGCTTGGCTTTGAATGGGATCTTATTCGGTTCAAATTCCGGTACACCCATATTGACGGTAACCTGATCGTCTTCCTCAATACTGAGAATCATTTTGCCTTTCTTGGTGCTGACACTGATGCTGTATTTATTAGTCAGGCCTTTCATGCGCACAAAACGGGCAAAACAACGGGCACCATTACCGCACTGCTCCACTTCGCTGCCATCGGCATTGAAAATGCGATAGTGGAAATCGGTTTCGGGATCGTAAGGGGCTTCAACCACCAACAATTGGTCAAAACCAACTCCTGTATGGCGATCCGCCAGACGGCGGATCAAGTCAGGAGAAAAGAAAATGTTCTGAGTAATGCAGTCGACGACCATGAAGTCATTACCCAAACCATGCATTTTAGAAAAATGGAAATGCATAAGACTCCAATTACTCCGGAAGAATGTTTTCTAGGGCCCACAAGCTCGACAGCTCTTCACGCTGGCGTACCAAATGCGCTTTATTGCCATCGACCATCACTTCAGCGACACGAGTACGAGTATTGTAGTTCGACGACATCACAAAGCCATACGCACCTGCTGAACGAACCGCAAGCAGGTCATTTTCCTGCAATACCAAAGCGCGGTCCTTGCCAAGGAAATCGCCCGTTTCACAAATTGGGCCAACCAGATCGTATGTCACTGACTCACCTTCACGTGGGTTAACCGGCACGATGTCTTGCCACGCTTGATACAGTGCTGGGCGCATCAGATCATTCATTGCAGCATCGATAATGGCAAAGTTTTTGTGCTCGGTATGTTTTAGGAACTCAACCTTGGTAAGCAATACACCGGCGTTAGCAGCGATTGCGCGGCCTGGTTCAAAAATCAGTTCCAGATCTTGGTGGTTTTCCAGTCTGCCAAGCAATGCCTTAGCATATTCAGATGGCTCAGGCGGCAGTTCATCACGGTAAATAACACCCAGGCCACCACCTACATCAAGGTGTTCAATGTTGATACCTTGCGCTTTTAAGTCATCAATCAGTGCCAGCAAGCGGTCAGTTGCATCAATAAACGGTTCGATGTCTGTCAGCTGAGAGCCAATGTGACAATCGATGCCTTTGATCGTTAAGTTTTCAAGACCTTGCGCAAACTGGTACACCGCAGGTGCACGGTCAAAAGCAATACCAAACTTGTTATCACGCAGACCCGTTGAGATATAAGGGTGCGTATTGGCATCAACGTCTGGATTGATACGCAGTGAGATTGGCGCTTTAACGCCTAACTCACCTGCGACCTTATTAAGGCGCTCTAGCTCTGGCTCAGATTCCACATTGAAACACTTGATACCCAGTTCAAGGGCACGTTTCATTTCAGGCGCCGTTTTGCCAACACCCGAGAAAACGACTTTGCTCGCTTCACCGCCTGCTGCAATAACACGCTCCAGTTCACCACCAGAAACAATGTCGAAGCCAGACCCAAGGCGAGCCAGTGTATTAAGCACACCTAGGTTAGAGTTCGCTTTTACGGCATAACACACCAAGTGTGGGTGCTCACCAACGGATTTATCGAAAGCATTCCAATGGCGCTCAAACGTCGCGCGGGAATATACGTAAAGTGGCGTTCCAAATTGCTCTGCTAAGTCTGTCAGTGGAACATCTTCGGCCCAAAGTTGGCCATCATCCTGATAGTTGAAGTAATCCAAAGTGCTATCCCTTATGTCATTATTTATTGTTGTGAAGGCTGCTCATTCTGAGATGCATCTTCAGGCATGTAGAGAGGACCTGTCTGACCGCAGCCAGCCAAACCAAGAACGGATAAAAGAAACAGAGCGATTAGTGATTTTTTCATGGGTTGTGTCGTGATTAATCTTTCAATGCCCCCTATAATCGCACCACACTCAGGAAAAGCAATAGGATAACAGGATGAACGAGACTGAATTTCATCAGCTGGCAGATGTTCAAATGCAAATCATCGAAGAAATGATTGATGATTCAGGCGCGGACATTGATTACGAAACTTCCGGTAATGTCATGACCCTAGAGTTTGAAGACCGTAGCCAAATCATTATTAACCGTCAGGAGCCGATGAAGGAAATCTGGCTGGCATCTAAGTCTGGCGGTTTCCACTTCGCTATGGTTGAGGATCAGTGGACCTGTTCAAAAACGGGTATTGAGCTGATTGCGATGGTTAAACAGGAGTGCGAAAAGCATTCGGATGAAGAGATTGAATGGGTGTAGTGCCCCGTAAAACTCGGATACAAAAAAGAGCACCTTAAGTGCTCTTTTTTATTGCTTCGACTTACGCATTCACGGCCCGACTTGGCTTGGAATAGTTCGCGCCATCATTACGATATGGCACGATGTAAGAGTCACCTTCTGCTGGGTGAACGATTTGATAGTACTGAGGCAAATTGAAGTTAATAAACTGAGTCGACATTTGATTATCATCTTTTACCGACGTATAGAAGCTGTTCACGCTGGCAATCATCTCATCTTTCATACCACTGAACTGGTGGTACACCTCAACACGGTTCGCTTCATCCAATACATAGATATTGAAGCCTTGCTCTGAATCTTCAAAGAAGAACTGAATCAGACCTTCACTGGCAAAACTGTCGACTATTTCTGGCAGCTGGTAATCTTGTTCCTTGTCCAGCATCAGCAATGGTGAACCTTTGAGTTTACTGGTCGAGATGCTGCGGTAGAAATCGACCGAGTTTTCCAGCATCTGCACAGACACACCGCGGCGCTCAAAGAACAAGCCATACGTTTGTTGAGCAATACGCAGCGCTTTAAAGCGGCGACGTTTCTCTTGCTCAATCGGCTTAAGGCGCAAATCAATGCATTCCGCTAAAAGCTGATACACCATATTACGCATCACGCCACGCAGGTTTTTACTGTAGCAGAACACGTCTACCGACTCAGGCGGCAACGCATCTTGGTGCATCTTACCCAGAATGGTCTTCAGGGCATCCAGCATCGCCGTTTCACCTCGGAAATGCAGCGTACGCACTTCATGCCAAGAATTGCGATAAACCAAATCCACACTGCCAACCAAGCAAGTCTGCTTTGAGCCAAAACTAAAAATATCGGTAGTTTTCAGATCCACTTTCAGCGCGCGACCACTCAGCTCAGCCGTTGGATCATCTTCAAAGTTGATGAACATCGCCAGTTGGCTGATTTCACAAGGACTCGCCAATGCCTGCATGGTTGGACGGCGCTTACGCAATGAGAAGGTATTACGTAAATCGCTGACCATCTGGTAGAACTTATCGATATCCAGATGGGCATCACGAACTACCGAGTGCAAGCGCGTCGATTCTGTAATTAGGCCATTGAAGAATGACCAAGCGACCAACTTACTGAGGTATTCATTGTGTTCTAAGAATGGCTGACCAAGGATGCGATCCGGCTGAAGAGGTTGCTTATAGAGGTACCAGCCAGCTCGGTTTGTGCGCCCCGGCCTCACTTCAATAAAGCTTAAGTCGGACTCATGCAAGTCTGGCGAAATTTGTGGATTAAGCAAAGTCACCTTACCCGGCAACACCTCAAACGCCGCATAGAGCTTACGCGCCAAGATACTGATGTCCTGCGGACTGATTGCAGAAGTAATGTCGTTACGACGCGCAAACTGAATCAGATTACGATAGCTCAGCATCAGTGCATCAAGCAAAGCATGGTGAACCACTTTAACCTGCTCAACCTTCCAGTTACGGCGGTCGTCTAGTTCAACCAGCACTGAGTGGTCCCAGTTCCATTTCTGGATCATGTCACTCATTGCCTCACGGCGCCAAGCAACAGAGCCAATACCAAGCTCACGTGATAACTTCTCGTGCGTTTTGAGATAGAAACAGCGGCGCACCAGATCAAGGCGGGTATGGTCGCCAATACGCTCAAGGTAACGGGTCACCTTTTCAAGCATCAAGTAGTACGCATCCATGCCATAGAGATCAGGCTCATGGGCAAAAAAGCGACGCTTAGTATCAATGCTAAGCAGTTGGGTATGTGGGTACTCCCACGAATACGCTTCAAGTAGGATCGCTTTTAGCACCGACTTGTAAGGTGAATCGATACTCTTATACAACTGCCACAAGTTCGAGCCAAAATACTCTTCGGCTGGAATGCGGTTCAGCTGACCAAAGTCAATCCATTGCGAGCAATCAATGTAGCCTTGGCTGCATAAATCACGAACGTATTCGTCGTAGCACTCTTCCATCTCAGGCGGCACGATTTGCCACAGCAAACGCTGACCAGCAAGACGAACGGCAGAGCGATAGAATTCATCTAATAGTAATAAGTGTTGGGACGAACCACAGTTGTCACCGGTCATTTCTTCTGAGCGATTGGTGCGAAAACGCTCCTCATCCATCAGGAAGAAATTCGCCTCAACGCCTTGAGTCTGAGCCCAATCGGTAATCAACAAACACTTATTGGTCAGGCACTCTCTTTCTTCACAGCTCATTGATGGAGAGACACACACCCAGATATCAAGATCGCTTGAGGTACTTTGTCCAATCGACGAAGTACTGCCCATGGTATACAAGCCGAGAATAGCTGGCTCTGCACAGGTACGAAGCGACTGACCTATCGTCAGCTCAGTATCTTCAACAAACTGCTGTTGCACCTCATTGAATTCGAGACCGTATACACCAAAAGGAACTTGAGAATCGTAATAGCCGGGGATGACTGGGTGGTTGAAGTGAAGAAGGGTAGGAATCAGATGGAAAACACGCTGACTTTGCAAATCCATAAGAGCCAGCGCGCGCTCAATACGCTGCTGGTTTAGGTTATCAAGTCTCTGAATAAGCGTCTTTGTATAAGCCTGCAAGGGTGATTCCTTGGTTGATTCCTAACTGTGCCCTGACGACAAATTGTTCTAAAGCACTAACAAAACGTGATCAATTTAACACTTTTATTTCGATTGGTAAAGAAATGTACGATCGAATCGACATTGTTTTGTTAATCAATATGCTCGCGACATAGTGTGGTACGTATCCGCCTTTTGTAATAATAGCCCATTTTACAAACGAGACACTCATCACACTATTTTGAATAATTTCTGCTAGCCCGACGTCTGGCATTCATCGAGATGATCTAGCAGTAAGACTTTTTCATGGAGAATGGTAGGATTAGCCCATCTGAACTGTTATTCAAAGACCATCATGACACAATCGACTCCTATTCGAATTGCAACACGCAAAAGCCCTCTTGCTCTTTGGCAAGCCTACTACGTACGAGATGCCCTTCAAGCTGCACACCCTGGTTTAGAAGTGGAGCTGGTGACTATGGTGACGAAAGGCGATGTCATTCTCGACACTCCATTAGCGAAAGTCGGCGGTAAAGGTTTGTTCGTAAAAGAGCTCGAAGTCGCCATGCTGGAAGGACGCGCAGATTTGGCAGTTCACTCAATGAAAGATGTGCCTGTTGATTTTCCAGAAGGCCTAGGGCTGGTTACGATTTGTGAGCGTGAAGATCCTCGTGACGCTTTCGTTTCTAATACCTACGCTAACATTGACGAACTGCCGCAAGGTGCGGTTGTCGGCACTTGCAGTCTGCGCCGTCAATGCCAGATCAAGGAATACCGCCCAGATCTGGTCATTAAGGAGCTACGCGGCAACGTAGGTACGCGTTTAGGTAAGCTTGATGCTGGCGAATATGATGCCATCATCCTTGCAGCAGCAGGCTTGAAACGCCTAGAGCTAGAAGAACGAATTCGCAGTTTTATTGAACCTGAGCAGTCTCTGCCTGCTGTCGGTCAAGGGGCAGTCGGCATTGAATGTCGCCTAGATGATGAACGTCTTATCAAGCTACTTGAACCACTTAACCACAAAGATACCGCTGACCGCGTACTGTGTGAGCGCGCAATGAACTTAACCTTGGAAGGAGGTTGTCAGGTGCCTATTGGCAGTTACTCCCTGCTGGATGGTGATGACATCTGGTTGCGCGCGCTTGTCGGCGAGCCTGACGGCTCAAAGATTGTGCGTGGCGAAATCAAAGGTTCGCGCGCCGACGCTGAGAAACTTGGGGTGACATTGGCCAACCAACTGCTGGATGACGGTGCTCGCGATATTTTGACTAGACTGTACGCGGATCACGAGTAACTCCATGGCGGTGTTGGTTACCCGGCCAGGTGAACAAGGCCGCTCACTCTGCCAACAACTCAACAGCGCAGGTATCTGCGCGCTTCATCAGCCTCTTATCGAAATCCTGCCGGGGAAAGATCTCTCCGGCATTGCCACTCAGCTTAATCAGTTCGACTGTATTCTTGCCGTCAGTCAACATGCGGTAACGCTCACACGACAAGCCTTTACGTCTCAGCAAGAATGGCCCCAAACAGCCACCTACATTGCCGTCGGTCAAAAAACTGCACATGTTTTAAGCAAACTCAGCCAGCAAAAAGTACACTACCCCGACGTTGGTGACAGCGAGCATTTGCTCGAGCTGGACATACTAAAAAAAGTCAAAGACAAAAAGGTCGTTATCCTACGAGGCAACGGTGGCCGAGAGCTAATATTCGAGACACTTAGATCTCGAGGCGCTCAGGTCAGTTATCTTGAAGTATACAAACGAGAAAACCTTGCTTTCGACTCAGATTTATTCGTACCTTTCTGGCAGGATAAACATATTCAACAGTTAGTCATCACCAGTTCAGGTCAGCTGAGTTACTTTGTATCACAGCTTACACAAGCGCAATTGAACTGGGCATTCGGGCTTCAACTTTATGTACCGAGTGCACGTATCGCAAATGAAGCGCAACAAATGGGTTTTCTTCATATAACCAACACAGGAAGCGCTTCCAACAAGGATTTACTGGCTACTCTCCGGCCAAAGTGAAACAGGACAATAGCAATGACAAGTAAAAATAAAAACGACCACATTGAACCTGAGAAAGACCAAGAAACAGCGTCATCTGCTGAGACTAAAGAGTCTTCCAACAATACTTCTGATGCGTCTGAATCTCCCTCTAAGTCTTCCGATAAAAAGTCTGAGCCTACAGTGTCACCAGACACTACCAAACAAGAAAAAAATGCCAAGCGCGGGGTTAAACTCGGTGCTGTCGCGATCGTAATTTCACTGATAGTTGGTGGCGGTTTAACATTCCAGATGCAGCAACAAAATGCTCAATACCAATCTCAAATTGAAGCACTGCAAAAGCAACTAGAACAAACTACCGCTTCTGTTCAGCAGGATTTAACTGCAACTCAGCAAGCAACGTTAGCCAAAGCCACCGAGATCACTCACAAGACAGAAACTGTTTTATCACAGCAACAAAAAAGCATTGAAAGCTTGCAGCTTGCGATTGCTGATGTAAAAGGTCGCCGCCCGAACGACTGGCTATTAGCAGAAGCAGATTATCTAGTGAAATTGGCGGGCCGAAAGCTATTTCTCGAACATGATGCCGTCAGCGCCACCAAACTGATGGAAAGCGCCGATCAGCGCATCGCGGCGTTAAACGACCCAAGCTTGGTGCCGTTACGTAAATCAATGGCCAATGACATTACGAAACTTAAGTCTGTACCCATTATCGATCGCGAAGGCCTAGTGCTCAGATTAACGGCGCTGCAACAGCAAGTCGACAGCCTTCCGTTAGCCAATGCCATTCTTCCTGAGGCGCCAGAGCAGAAAAAACAACAGGTCTCCGAAGACATCTATGATTGGAAAGATAACCTGATGACTTCACTCAAAGACTTCTCAGAGAATTTCATTACCTTCCGTACCCGAGATGGCAATGTCATTCCTTTGTTATCGCCAGAACAACATTTCTATCTTAAAGAAAACATTAAGGCCAAGTTAGAAACGGCGATTAAAGCGGTGTACGTTGAGCAGCAAGATATTTATCAGACAGCATTAACAACTGCCGACAAATGGTCGAGTTCATTCTTCAACCAAGACGCTAACACCGTTATCGAGTTCAATAAAACTCTGGAGATGCTAAGCAAGCAAAATGTACAAGTCGACTACCCGGTGAAACTTGAAACACAGCAAATTCTGTCCGACGTTATTCGTGACCGCCTGCGCCGTGAAGTGACCACTCTGGTTACGGAGGAGAAATAATGTTCAGAATCATTTTTCTCTTCGTCGTCTTAGGGGCTGGGCTGTTTGCCGGAACCCAATATGCTGGTCAGCAGGGCTACGTACTGATCTCGGTGGCAGATAAAACCATCGAAATGAGTGTCACGACTTTGGTGATATTTGTTATTGCGACATTGGCCGCGCTATTTGGCTTAGAGTTTCTGATCAAGAAAACCCTTTATGCCAGTTCAGCAACCTGGAATTACTTCAGTGTGCGTAAGATACGTCGCTCTCGCCGCTATACCAATGAAGGTATCATCAAGTTGCTTGAAGGTGACTTCAAACTGGCAGAAAAGAAAGCCACTCGCTGGGCAAATCATCATGATATGCCGCTACTGTGTTACCTAGTCGCTTCAGAAGCAGCGCAAGGACTGGGAGACAATGAAAAGCGTGACCACTACCTTGAACTGGCATCTGAGCAAGAAAACGCTCTATTGGCAGTTGAGCTCACGAGAGCCAAGCAACAAGTCAGAGAAGCAAATTACACTGCGGCATTTGAAACGTTATCTCAATTGAAATCCAGCTACCCAAATAATCGCATCGTTCTTAACCTGCTAAAAAATGTCTACATTGAGCTTAAGATGTGGCAACCACTGCTGAATACCTTATCTACACTGGTGAAAAGCAAAATCATCACTAAAGATGAGCAGGCTCAGCTAACCCAACGTGCTCAATGCGGTTTGTTAGAGGAAGTTGCAGAGCAAAAAGGCAGTGAAGGACTGATCGCCCACTGGAATAGCCTTACCCGCAAATTAAAAAGCGACACTCACTTAGTCGAGTGCTTTGCCAAGCAATTGATGGCTCGTAAAGCGGATAGTGAAGCTTTTACGCTAGTCAAAGAAAATCTCAAAAAGCACCCAGATTCAGACCTCTATGCATTGCTGCCTGATATGAATCTAGCGGACGATCATCCTGTCGTTGTGTTCCTAGAAGAAGTGTTAAAAAAAGACGGTAACAATGCCTCAGCGCACAGTGCACTTGCTCAGTTCCATTTAAGAAATGAAAACTGGTCAGAAGCGCAGCAGCATTTAGAAAAAGCGTTGTCAGTCCGCTCCAGCGTATCTGATTACTCTTATTTAGCCGATGCACTAGAGAAACAGAATATGACTAAAGCCGCTCATGAGGTGTCGAAGAAAGCACTCACTTTAGTCCAAGCGTAAAGGTTTAATCTCTACTAACTAAGCCGACCGTCAGGTCGGCTTTTTATTACTTAAATAACTAAACCTCACTGCACTCCCGCTTGCCCGTAATGGATCGAAGCTGACCGAGCTTCTAAACCTACCAAGTTGCCAGTTTAATACCTTAAAAATAATCGTCAGGGCTACCAATTCCTAGACTACCTAAGTATCCGGTGCACAATCAGAACTACCATCCACTGACCAATCTTTAAGAAGCTTATTCCCAAAACACACCAACAACACAGCCCAGCCGAGAGACAATGCTTCTATATAGGTAGCAGTTCGGCTTACTTACTCGAACGCGCTGGGGATTTGTTGGTCGAAAAGCAAAATAACTCAACACAAACAAAAAGACCCCAGCATGGCTGCTGAGGTCTAGCATAAGTGCAGATGGCTGAGTTTGCGCTCAAAAGAGATTTATTCCCTCCAAGGGATACCAATGCTCCTAAACAACAAAACCCAGTCCTTAGACTGGGTTTCTCAATAAGTGACTGACGGCAGGGGCACCTACGCTCAAGCGGGGCTGAGCTCATTGGTCGAGACCAAACAGCAGATACGAAAAAGCCCTAACATGGCTGTTAGGGCTTTCTCTAAATAAGTGGCGGAGCGGACGG
>NZ_JPQB01000012.1:0-157264 GCF_000740665.1 Vibrio sp. B183
TATGCAGGTGGATTTTTACTGGGTTGCCATTTGCCTCTCGTGGTTTTCCCAATGTTGCCTCTCCTTTCTCTATTTTCCTATCATAACTTTTCGTGAACTAATGCAGTGAACCTTGACTCTGGCCTGCCTTTTACATCGTGACAGGTATACAATGTAGAAAATTATTCTAACTAGGCCTCCTTATGTCTGAAGAAGTGAGCAAAAACCTCTCCGAAACCCTGTTCACCAATCATAAACAAGCCAAAGAAACCTCCGCACTGACGCAATACATGCCCAGCAGCCAATCGATGTTGGATGAAAAGCGTGAACAAGATGGCTTTAAATGGTATCGAAACCTGCGTCGAATGCAGTGGGCATGGCAAGGTTTGGATCCTATTGAAGTCGAAGCGGTATTGGCAAAAATTGCCTCCTCAAAACATTCACGTACTCACGACGAGTGGCTAGATACCGTAATGGGCTACCACAGTGGGAACTGGACTTACGAGTGGACCAAGCTGGGTATGCTGCATCACAAACGTTCTAATGAATTAAAGGGTGAAGAAGCCGCCGATGAACTGTTCAATGCTTCTTTATGTTTTAGTATTGCCGGTTACCCGCATCTTAAGAATGATAATCTGGCAACTCAGGCTCAGGTTCTTGCCAGCAATGCGTATACGGAAGCCTCCAAGAAAACAAAATACATCGTTAAGCAGATAGAAATTCCCTACCAGAATAAACGCATAATTGCCCATCTTCATTTGACCAAAACCGATAAGCCGCAACCTGTGGTGATGGTCAGTGCGGGGCTGGATAGCTTACAAACCGACATGTGGAAGTTGTTCCGTGACCATTTAGCGAAAAAAGACATCGCTATGTTGACTGTCGATATGCCTTCAGTTGGGCATAGCAGCCATTGGACGCTAACAGAAGATACCTCTTGCATCCACCAAGCGGTATTGAACGAACTGTTTAATATTCCTTGGGTTGATCATCATAGGGTGGGGTTGATTGGGTTCCGGTTTGGCGGCAATGCTCTAGTCAGACTGTCTTTTATGGAGCCAGATAAGATTAAAGCGTGTGTCAGCTTAGGAGCGCCGATTCACGATGTACTTTCTTCGCCGGAAAAGTTGAAGAAAATGCCGAAAATGTACCTTGATGTTTTAGCATCGCGCTTAGGGAAGAACGCGGTAGACGTCAACAGTTTGGCGGGTCAGTTGATGGCTTGGTCGCTTAAGGTGCAGGGCATTTTATCTAACCGTAAAACTAAGGTGCCTATTCTGGCAATGAGCCTCGAAAGCGATCCGGTTTCACCCTACAGTGATAACCAGCTGGTTGCCTTGTTTAGTGATTACGGAAAAGCGAAGAAAATCAGTGCAAAAACAATTACACAAGGATATGAGCAATCCCTCGATTTGGCGATTAAGTGGTTGGAGGACGAGCTAATTAGATGACAAATCTAATAAATTAGGCAAGACTCATATAAGGGCAATACCCAAACTAAGCAGTCCTGTTTATTTGCTCGTCATAATTGCAACGAATAATCATTACAGATATTGAATATGGAGATTCATTATGTCTGAACAGCCAAAAAGTCCAACTCATTACCGCTTGATGTCTACGTTAAAGGCCATTGGCCCATATCTGAGAGAGTCACAAAGTGAAGAAGGCCGTTACTTGTTTGATTGTCTTTCTGTCTGTGTGAATGACAAAAAATCGCCGGAAGAAAGAGAGTTCTGGGGATGGTGGTTAGAGCTGGAACAAGAAGGGCAGACATTCGCTGCTCGTTATCGCACTGGCCTCTATGATGTTAAAGGGGACTGGGTGGACGAGAAGTTACCAAAAAAAGCCATTGAAGAAGTTAACCGCACCCAAGAAGCTTTCCATCAAAAGCTGGTTGAAACCCTACAGACTCAATTTGATATGACGTTAGATTTACACAAAGAATCTGTTGAGTTCGTCTAAATTTATTCCTCTATCTATTTTATCTATCAAAAAGGCGCCTCACGGCGCCTTTTCTACTTGTGAATTTATGCTTTGATTGTTAAAACATCAGGTCTGATAACCATTTTGCTGATACTGCGTGTTGCTATGCAAACCAGAGCAATGGGTGATTATTTTTAATTTCATAGCAGAGAGACAATGAATCAAGAATGCGGAAACACAACACAGCGCCAAACTGTGGTTGTGAAACTGGGTACCAGTGTATTAACTGGTGGGACATTGGCGTTAGATCGCGCTCATATGGTTGAGTTGGCGCGCCAGTGTGCTGAGCTGAAGAAACTGGGCCACTCTGTGGTCATGGTATCGTCTGGCGCAATTGCGGCTGGCCGAGAGCACCTAGGTTACCCCGCACTGCCCAACTCGATGGCCAATAAGCAGTTATTGGCTGCGGTGGGGCAGAGCCAATTGATTCAAACTTGGGAAGCCTTGTTCGGTATCTACGGAATTAAAATTGGTCAGATGCTGCTGACTCGTGCAGACATGGAAGACCGAGAACGCTTTCTGAATGCCCGCGATACCATCAATGCTTTAGTCGACAATGACATCATTCCTATCGTAAATGAAAATGACGCGGTAGCGACCAGTGAAATCAAAGTGGGTGATAACGATAACTTGTCAGCTTTAGTCGGTATTCTTTGTGGGGCAGACAAATTGCTCCTACTGACAGATCAGAAAGGGCTATTTACCGCTGATCCGCGCAAAGACCCAAATGCTGAATTGATCAAAGAAGTGAAAACCATTGATGACACGCTGCGCAAAATCGCCGGAGGCAGTGGCACAACGCTAGGTACTGGCGGGATGGCAACCAAACTTCAGGCGGCGGATATTGCTCGACGAGCTGGAATTGAAGTGATCATCGCAGCTGGTAGCGCACCTAATGTGGTATTCGACTCATTAGGTGAAGAACCGCAAGGTACCCGCTTTCTGCCAATTGAAGAAGCGCTCGAAAGTCGCAAACGCTGGATTCTGGCTGGGCCAGCCGCGTCAGGTGATATTGTCATTGATGACGGAGCGGTGAAAGCAGTCATCGATAAAGGCAGTAGTCTGCTGGCTAAGGGAGTGACTCACGTGAGTGGCGAATTTGCCCGCGGTGAGGTGGTGCGTGTGACTGATCAGAGCGGTGCATTGGTTGCGCGTGGGATTTCCAGCTACTCCAGCCAAGACATGACCAAGATAATTGGTAAGCACAGTAAAGATATTTTAGGAATTTTGGGTTACGACTATGGCAGCGAAGTGCTGCACCGTGACGATATGGTCGTTATTCAGGAATAATTGAGGGAAAGATAGTGGAACTGATTTCTATGGGTCAAGCTGCCAAAGACGCAGCTTTCCAACTGGCAACAGCATCAACGGCGCAAAAAAACCAAGCACTAGCGCTCATTGCAGATGAACTTGAAGCCAACGCAGACACGATTTTGGCCGCGAACGCGAAAGATATTGAATTGGGTCGTGAAGCTGGTCTGACAGAGGCGTTACTTGATCGCCTGCTGCTTAACGAAGACCGTTTAGCGGGGATCGCTAATGACGTACGTAACGTGATTAGCCTTAATGATCCCGTCGGCAGTGAAATTGATAGCAAAGTCCTAGAAAACGGCATGTCTTTATCTCGCCGTCGAGTGCCATTAGGGGTTGTTGGCGTCATCTACGAAGCGCGCCCGAACGTGACTATTGATATTGCTGCCCTGTGTTTAAAAACGGGTAACGCAAGCATCCTTCGTGGTGGTAAAGAGACGTTTTTCTCCAATATGGAGCTGGTCAAGGTTATTCAGTCGGCGCTTGCTAAAGCCGAGCTGCCTGCGGCATCGGTTCAGTATATTGAGAAGCCGGATCGAGAGTTGGTTTCTCAACTGCTTAAGCTCGATGATTACGTTGACATGATCATTCCACGTGGTGGCGCTGGTCTTCACAAAATGTGTAAAGAAAACAGCACGATCCCTGTCATTATTGGCGGCTTTGGTATCAGTCATGTATTTGTTGATGAGAGTGCTGATCTCCAGAAATCTCTAGAAGTCGTCGAGAATGCGAAAGTGCAGCGTCCTTCGGCTTGTAATGCACTGGATACTTTATTGGTTCACGAAGCTATCGCAGCCGAGTTTCTGCCAATGTTGAAAGCTCGCATGGAAGATAAAGTCACATTTGTTGCTGAGCCTCAAGCAAAGGCTTTGATGGCGACTGCTAAACAGATACGTGATAGTGGCGAAGGGGACTTTGATACGGAATGGCTCAGCTTCACTCTTGGTGTCAAAGTGGTTAAGGATGTCAAACAAGCTATCGATCATATGCGAGTCCATAATGCCAGCCACTCTGATGCAATTATGACGAACAGCTTGGAAAACTCGGAGTTGTTCATCAACTCAGTGGGTTCTGCTGCTGTGTATGTTAACGCTTCTACTCGATTTACTGATGGCGCGCAGTTTGGCTTAGGGGCTGAGGTTGCGGTGTCGACACAGAAGCTGCATGCTCGTGGGCCAATGGGGTTAGAAGAGCTTACCAGCTATAAATGGGTAGGAAAGGCTAACTACCTACCGCGTAGTTAACAAAACTCAGTATTCCGATATGAAAAAGGGGCGATTTCGCCCCTTTTGCTTTTCTTCACTTTACCAAATCCGCTACACTAGCTGCGATATACTCAAGTGACTTCGTTTGCGCGTTAACAACTTATCCTAAAAGGGATTCTCGTTGGGGTTTGCATTGAACAAAGTCCCTTTATTGATTCTAAGCGCAGAGGTTGTTTGAGTATATTATGGAGGTGATATGCATTGTCCTTTTTGCTCTGAGAATGATACGAAAGTGATCGATTCTCGTCTGGTGGCCGACGGTCATCAGGTTCGCCGTCGCAGGCAGTGTCTAGCTTGTAGCGAACGCTTTACCACATTCGAAACTGCTGAACTTGTGATGCCTCGCGTGATTAAATCAAATGGAAATCGCGAACCATTCAATGAAGATAAAATGGTCGGTGGTTTGCAGCGAGCGTTGGAAAAACGCCCAGTGAGTGCGGACTCTGTTGAGCTGGCGATCAGCATGATCAAATCTCAGCTACGAGCGACTGGAGAGCGTGAAGTGCCTAGTGAAATGATCGGTAATTTGGTTATGGATCAGCTTAAGGAACTGGATAAAGTCGCTTACATTCGCTTTGCATCCGTTTACCGTAGCTTTGAAGATATTCGTGAGTTTGGCGAAGAAATTGCCCGATTAGAAGATTAACGTAAACATGTCTGAATTCACCCCTCAAGATTATCAAATGATGTCGCGTGCGATTGAATTAGCTAAAGGCGGCATCTACACCACAGCACCAAATCCGAATGTTGGTTGTGTTATTACCCTTGATGACGATATCGTGGGTGAAGGTTTTCACTATCGTGCTGGCGAACCTCATGCTGAAGTACATGCGTTAAGAATGGCAGGCGACAAGTCTGTCGGGGCGACCGCTTATGTTACCCTCGAGCCTTGTTCTCATTATGGCCGTACCCCTCCATGCGCTGAAGGTTTGATTAAAGCCAAGGTTGCGAAAGTGATTTGTGCCATGGAAGACCCAAACCCACAGGTGGCGGGGCGTGGCATTAAAATGCTGCGAGATGCGGGTATTGAAGTTCAGGTTGGATTGCTAGAAAGCGATGCGATGGCTCTGAACTCTGCTTTCATCAAGCGTATGAAAACCGGAATGCCATTTGTGCAGTTGAAAATGGCCGCAAGCCTTGATGGCCAAACCGCGCTGAGTAACGGTCAAAGCCAGTGGATCACGTCTCCTCAGGCAAGACAAGATGTGCAAAACTATCGTGCTCAAGCCGGCGCTATCTTATCGACAAGCAAAACGGTGATTGAGGACAATGCATCACTGAATGTCCGTTGGTCTGAGCTACCTGAGTCTGTGCAGGCTAAGCTGCCTGAAAATGATGTGCGCCAGCCTGTCAGAGTGGTGTTGGATCGTCAGCAGCAGCTATCTTCCGAACTCAAATTCTATTCGACTGACGGTGAGCGTATTGTTGTCTCTGCACAAGGCGATGTAGCTCCCTTACTTAATGACTCTGAGCAAATCGATTTGAAATCAACATTTGCAAATTTGATCTCCCATCACAATATTAATCATCTCTGGGTTGAAGCGGGTGCCACTCTGGCAAGCAGTCTGATTAAAGAAGGCTTGGTGGATGAGTTAGTATTGTATCTAGCGCCTAAAATTATGGGCAGTGACGGCCGAGGCTTATTCGGTGCACTTGGCCTAGAGTCGATGGCAGAGGTCATTGAACTCGATATTCAAGATATCAGACAAGTTGGCCAAGATATTCGCCTTGTAGCCCGACTTAAGAACAAAGAAGCGTAAATATGTTTACAGGAATTATTGAAGCTGTTGGTACGCTAACAGCAATTACTCCGAAAGGTGAAGACATTAGTGTCACCGTTGAAGTGGGTAAGCTGGATATGTCAGACGTCAAACTCGGCGATAGCATAGCAACGAATGGCGTGTGTTTGACGGTTGTGGATTTCAATTCAACCAGCTATAGCGCCGATTTGTCGTTAGAAACATTGAACAAAACTGGGTTCACGGATTACCAAGTGGGTGGCAAGGTCAATCTCGAAAAAGCCATGCTGCCAACCACACGTTTTGGTGGTCATATTGTTTCTGGTCACGTGGATGGTGTTGGTGAAATTACTGAACGTAATCAGGTGGGGAGAGCGATTGAGTTTTGGGTTTCCATGCCTGAAGAACTATCTAAATATGTTGCTGAGAAAGGCTCTGTTACTGTGGATGGTATCAGCCTGACGGTGAATGCTCTGCGCAAAAATGCCTTCAAACTTACGATAGTGCCACACACTGGCGAAGAGACGACCATCGCGGATTTCCATGTTGGACGAAAAGTGAATTTGGAAGTGGACGTGTTAGCGCGCTACATGGAACGTTTACTGACTAGCCAAAAAGAGCAGCCAGAATCGCGTTTGACCATGGAGTTTCTCCAGCAAAACGGTTTTGCATAAATTAACGGACGCCCAGCCTAGAACGCTGGGCGTTGACACAGAATAAAGTCGCCAAGTGCCCAGATAACAGGAACAGAGAAATGCCAATTAGTACGCCTCAAGAAATCATCGAAGACATTCGCTTAGGTAAAATGGTCATCCTGATGGATGACGAAGATCGTGAAAATGAAGGCGATCTGATCATGGCGGCCGAACATGTCACTCCAGAAGCGATCAACTTCATGGCAACTCACGGCCGTGGCCTGATCTGCTTGACGATGACTAAAGAGCGTTGTGAGCGTTTAGGCTTGCCACCTATGGTTCAGGACAACAACGCGCAGTACACGACTAACTTCACTGTTTCTATTGAAGCGGCGGAAGGCGTGACAACAGGTATTTCAGCAGCAGATCGTGCGCGCACCGTGCAAGCTGCTGTTGCAAAAGACGCCAAAGCGGCTGACTTGGTTCAACCAGGACATATCTTCCCGCTTGCCGCACAAGATGGTGGTGTCCTGACTCGTGCTGGCCACACTGAAGCAGGTTGTGACTTGGCGCGTTTGGCTGGTTTTGAACCTTCTGGTGTTATTGTTGAAATTCTCAATGACGACGGCACAATGGCTCGACGCCCAGACCTAGAAATCTTCGCTGAAAAACATGATATAAAGCTAGGCACGATTGCTGACTTGATCGAATACCGCAACAATACAGAAACGACTATCGAGCGTGTTGCAGAGTGTAAATTGCCGACAGAATACGGTGAGTTTGAACTGGTGACCTTCCGCGATACTATCGACAATCAGGTTCACTACGCGCTATGTAAAGGCAACGTGCAAGAGAACGCGCCATTGGTTCGAGTTCACCTTCAGGATACGTTTACTGACCTACTGCGTAGTGATCGCAATGCTGAAAGAAGCTGGACGCTAGATAAAGCAATGAAGCGCATTGGTGAAGAAGGTGGAGTCTTGGTGATTCTTGGTAATGAAGAGTCAACTGACTTGCTTATCCACCGAGTGAAAATGTTTGAAGCCCAAGATAAAGGCGAAGCGCCAACCTTGGCGAAGAAGCAAGGAACATCACGACGTGTTGGTGTCGGTTCGCAGATTTTGGCGGATTTGGGTGTGCATGACATGCGTCTACTTTCTTCAACTAATAAGAAATACCACGCCTTGGGTGGGTTCGGTCTTAATGTGGTTGAATACGTTTGCGAATAAGCAGATAGAAAGCGACTAGATTGTATAAGAAGGCAAAGGGTGATGAACCAATTGCCTTCTTTGTTTTTAACGCCGTTCTGCTAATTGAGTAATGCTAAATTTCCATTAGATATTGCTCACAGATTTGTGCTAGAATCCGGCGATTCTCACTTGATGAACATAGTTAAAGGAAGGCTTATGAAAGTGATCGAGGGTGGCTTCCCAGCGCCAAACGCAAAAATTGCTATCGTTATTTCTCGTTTCAACAGTTTTATTAACGAAAGTCTATTGTCTGGTGCAATCGATACTTTAAAGCGTCATGGACAAATCAGCGAAGATAACATCACCGTTGTTCGTTGTCCGGGTGCGGTTGAACTTCCATTGGTAGCTCAGCGCGTAGCAAAAACAGGCAAGTTTGATGCGATCGTATCACTAGGTACTGTTATTCGTGGCGGCACACCTCACTTTGACTATGTTTGTAGTGAATGTAACAAAGGCCTTGCACAGGTGTCTCTGGAGTACAGTCTTCCAGTGGCGTTTGGTGTATTGACCGTTGATACAATTGACCAAGCTATCGAGCGCGCAGGAACCAAGGCTGGTAATAAAGGTGCAGAGGCTGCACTAAGCGCACTTGAAATGATTAACGTTCTATCTGAAATCGATTCCTAATGGGGGCCAGTGTGAAACCAGCCGCACGTCGTAATGCACGTCGATTCGCTCTACAAGCGATCTACTCATGGCAAATTACTAAAGAAAATGTTGCCACTATTGAAGAGCAGTTCTTATCTGGTGGTAAGTATGATGAAGAAGAGCATCATGCTGCTGAGCCAGCGCTTGTTGCACCAGATACTGACGTTGCATACTTCCGTGACCTGCTAACAGGTGTTGTGCTAAGTCACACAGAGCTAGACAGCAAGATTCGTCCTTACACTGCTCGCCCAATGCAAGATTTGGACATGATGGAGCTGGCTTTGCTTCGTCTTGCTATGTATGAAATGACGCGTCGTGAAGATGTGCCTTACAAAGTGGTAATCAATGAAGCAATCGAACTGGCTAAAGTGTTCGCTGCTGAAGAGAGCCACAAGTTTGTCAACGGTGTGCTAGATAAAGCCGCACCACACGTTCGCAAAAAATAAGCCGAATTGATAGAAAAAGGTCAGCAAATGCTGGCCTTTTTTATGCCTAACGTTACATTGAGTACTATGTCTGGTGAATTTAATCTAATTGAAAAGTATTTCGTCGGTCGACAGGCGTCACGTAAAGATGTCCTGCTGGCGGCCGGTGATGATTGCGCCTTAGTCAAAGTACCTGAGGGGCTTTCTGTCGCGATCAGCACAGATACGCTTGTGTCAGGGACTCATTTTCTTGAAAATGCCAACCCTGCTTGGGTCGCTCATAAAGCGTTAGCTTCCAACATCAGTGACCTCGCCGCCATGGGCGCGACACCGGCATGGGTGTCATTTGCCCTGACGATGCCTGAACCCGATGAGGCTTGGTTAGCGCCTTTCTGCGACGCATTTTTTGAGCTTGCGGATTATTATGGGGTGCAGTTGATTGGTGGTGACACCACTAAAGGCCCGTTAAGTCTAACGCTTACGGTGCAAGGGTTGGTTGACCCAGATAAAGCACTACGTCGTGATGGGGCTCAAGTGGGCGATTGGGTTTATGTAACGGGTGATTTAGGGGACAGCAAAGCCGGCCTGGATGTCATCCTCAACCCGGAACTGAAGTCTCAGCCTTTTGCTCAGGAATTAGAACAACGCCATTATCTCTCGACGCCTCGCGTTTTGGTTGGTCAAGCACTCCTTAATCTCGCCAGCTCAGCTATCGATATTTCAGATGGTTTGATTTCAGATCTGCAACACATTCTGAAACGTTCTTCTGTTGGGGCAAGCCTTGACGTCTCGCTGTTACCTGTCTCTAATGCTCTTATCCAATTTTCGGGTACTTTAGCTGAAGCTCAGCAATATGCCTTGTCCAGCGGGGAAGAGTACGAACTGTGCTTTACGGTACCTGAGCATAATAAAGGCTCCATCGAGAGTGCTCTTGCGCATTGTGGCGCTAAGATTACCTGCATTGGTCAAATACGACCACAAGGAACGTTTGAGTTGCACCAGCAAGGGCAAGCGTTAGATTGGATGCTGCAAGGCTATGATCACTTTAAATAATTCTAAGTAGTACAATGACAAATCCACTTTCACTTATCTCATTGAAAAACCCTTGGCACCTGCTCGCGACAGGCTTTGGTAGTGGCCTTTCTCCTGTCGTGCCGGGTACGATGGGGACGCTGGCTGCAGTCCCTTTCTACTTCTTTTTGGTTCAGTTACCTTTACCTGTATACATCTTGGCTGTAATTGCCTCTTGCCTGATTGGTATCAAAATATGTCAGGTGACCTCGGACGACATGGGGGTGCACGACCATGGTTCCATCGTATGGGATGAATTCGCCGGCTTTTGGATAACCATGCTGGTGGTGCCATTGTTTCAACTTTCAGCGACGGACTGGAAATGGGTAGTGACCGGGTTCGTGCTGTTTCGTTTCTTTGATATGGTTAAGCCATGGCCGATTGGCTGGTTAGATAAGCGTGTCCACGGTGGATTGGGTATTATGCTGGATGATATCGTCGCGGGTATCATGGCTGGTGTTGCGCTTTACTTGGTGGGCGAATACGCAGGCTGGCTCGTCTAGTTTGATGAGGTGGTGAGCAGGTTTCTGGTCTCTCACACGTAAAAGAAAAGGGCTGATTCTCTTACATCGGCCCTTCAAATTGTTTCTATTCTTGAAGCGATTTATTTAAGTTTTTCTAGATCAGCTTCGATCTCTGTGATCTTACTTGAAACGACTTTCTCTAGGTGGCGAAGATCGGAAAGAATCTTCTGCTTCACATCCACTTCAACGAGCTTCTCTGGCTTAGTGAGTTTGTTCAACTCATCGATCACTAGAGTCAGATTGCGGTTGATCTCAGTTACTTCTTTGTACTTATGGCTTCCGCTGTCCACAAGAACGTTTTTAACCTGACGGGGATATTTGAACTTTACGCTTTTAGCGAATAACTCGCCTTTCTGCTTGTGGAAATAGATCTTTAACACATCCTTGTGCGCTTCTTGGCGTAGTGAATAGCGCTCAATCTGTTTAGGATCGTGAATACCTAAACCAGTGAGGTGTGGGAACATAGGCTACCTCTTTGTGTTGATTCAAAATCACCCTGCGCACTTATGAGCAGGGTGTACAAATATTGTTAACATCAATAATGTAGCAGCCTAATCACGTTGTAGATAGCTGATTTTTAGTACACCTTTACAACTTGTGGACAAGATCGCTTACGGTGCCAGCTCGGCCACATTAGCGGTGAGACTTTCTCTAAGTTGTGCTTCTTGCTCTTCAGTTAACTTGCCACCTTGCTCACCGGTGATGATGAACAAATCTTCTGCTCGTTCACCAATGGTGGTGATTTTTGCTGCATGAAGGTGAAGGTCTAAATCCGCAAAAGTCGCCCCGATGGTTGCCAGTAACCCTGGTGTGTCTAAGGCAACAAACTCCATTAAAGTACGCTTTTTGCTTTTTGTTGGTAGGAAATCGACCCGTGTTTTGACTTTAAAGTGCTGAAGATTGCGTGGTACACGACGGGTTTTGATTTTTGTTGGCCTGCCATCTTTCAACACGTGGGCTAGATGTTTAATCACGGCCTTGTGACGGCTTTCATCAACCGCCTGACCGTGTTGGTCCAAGACCATAAAAGTATCGAGTACATAACCATCTTTACTAGTCATAACCTGAGCGTCGTGAACGTTAAAATTACGCCTATCCAGCTCGGCCACCACTGTTGCGAATAAGGCGTGTTGGTCACGGCTATAGACAAACACTTCCGTGCCCCCTCGGGTCGCTTTCTTCGAGATTAAGATTAGTGGTTTTGCATGATCTTCATGGCGGAGCAAGTGCATACAGTGCCAAGCGATCTGCTTGTGGGTGTGACGGAGAAAATAATCCGCTTTGAAACGCTGCCATAGCACTTCAATTTCTCGTGCACTAAATCCTTCTTTGCGTAATAGGGCAGAGGCGAGCTGCTGGTTGTGGCGGATTCGCTCTCTAACATCGACAGGGTTCTCCAGCCCGCGGCGCAATGCTCGTTGTGTGGAGTAAAAGAGCTCTGCCAATAGGGTCCGTTTCCAGCTGTTCCATAGTTCGGGGTTAGTCGCGCAGATATCGGCCACGGTTAAGCACACCAGATACTCAAGGTATTCTTCGTCACGTACCTGTTTGGCAAATTCAGTGATCACCTCTGGATCATAAATATCACGGCGTTGTGCAGTGACTGACATAAGCAGGTGATGCCTTACTAGCCAGGCGACCAATTTGGCTTCAGGTTTTGAGAGACCGTGCTCGATACAAAAGCTGTAAGCTTCCCCTTCCCCAATCACTGAGTGGTCACCGCCGCGCCCTTTACCGATGTCGTGGAAAATAGCCGCAATGATCAACAACTCTTTCTTTTGAATACGTGGGTACACTTCGCAGCAGATAGGGTGCTTGTCGTAATTCTGTGAGTTACCGAAGGTGTTGATGTGTTTGAGCAACCTAACGCTGTGCTCGTCGACGGTGTACACATGGAACAGATCAAACTGCATCTGACCCACAATCTGGCTCCATTGTGGTAAGTAAGCGGCGAGAACACCAAGCTTGTGCATCAAACTGAAAGCCTTGTGCAGAGCGTTCGGGTGGCGACAAAGCTCAATAAATTTTTCTCGTGCCTCAGGAATGGTATGAAGGAACTTGTTCAGTCGGCGACGAGCGGTTCGAAGTTGACGTAGCGTCGGTGGTGCAACCCCTTCAATGCTTGAGTCGTTAGCGATATGAAGGAACATATCGAGAATGGTTTCTGGACGGGCCTGAAATAAAGCTGGCTTGCGAGCTTCTATTAGGTGACCCCGACGCTGAAAATCTTCACTGAGGATCTCAGGTTGACACTCCACCCCATTGTTTAAAATGGCTTGGTCAAACAGTTTAAGCAGCATTTTGTTGAGTTCAGCGACACGTCTCAGCGTACGGTAGAACTCCTTCATCATCATTTCAACGCCGCGATTCCCTTCGCCTTCGAAGCCTAGACAATCTGCGACTTGAGCCTGATGGGCAAAGGTAAGGCGATTGTCGTACCTTTTCAGATGTAAGTGCAGTGCAAAGCGCACTCTCCAGAGATAATCTTGGCACTCAACTAGTTCACGATATTCAGCGTCGGTTAGAAAGCCATATTTGCTCATTTCGAGCAAAGACGTCGCACCAAAATGGCGTCTGGCGACCCAGCTCAAGGTATGGATATCTCGCAGCCCCCCTGGTGTCGATTTGATATCAGGTTCAAGATTGTATGTGGTGTCATGATATCTAGCGTGACGACTTCGCTGCTCTTGAATTTTCGCTTTGTAAAAGGTTTCACTTGGCCAAAACGATTCGGAATGAATTTCCAGTTTTAACTTCTGGAAAGTCTCTTCACAGCCGCACAGTAATCTGGCTTCCTGCAAGTTGGTGGCAACAGTGAGATCGTCGCGGCCTATAGCCGCACACTCTTCAACCGTCCGTACTGCATGGCCTATTTCGAGTCTAAGATCCCAGAGTAAGGTAATGAACTCACTGACTTTGCTCGCCAAGTTATCGGGTAAGCTATGGCGAGAAACGATCAAAATATCGATATCTGACAGTGGGTGAAGTTCACCCCGTCCATAACCACCGACCGCAACTAAGCTGATATTCGGCAGGTCGGAAAAGCCAAAGTGTTGCCACAGGCGGTTGAGAAGTAAATCAACATAATCAGAACGACCTAAAACGAGGTCGGTCACAGGGTGATGTTCGAGAAATTCCTGCTTCTGATAGAGAGCAAATTGCTCCAGTTGAGATTTGAGTTCATTGACTGAGATCTGATCATCTTCAAATGTCAGAGGAGACTGAAAGGGCATACCGCTAGTCCGTGCTAAATATCCATTAGATACCAATCTATCAAAATGGCGCTGATAAAAAAATATCCCCGTGAAACGGGGATATTAAGTCAATAAATCAGATTAGACGTTGTTCATTATACGAGGGATGGTGTCGTCGCTGCGTAAAGTCATTACCTCACAGCCCGTCTTGGTTACCAGCAATGTGTGTTCGTATTGTGCTGACTTCTTGCCGTCACCGGTATAGACAGTCCAGTCATCTTCAGCGTCAACTGTGACGCCGAACTTACCAGCGTTAATCATCGGTTCGATAGTAAAGCACATGCCTTCTTTAAGAACACGGCGATCGTTGTTCTTGTAATGAACAATCTGTGGTTCTTCGTGGAACTCATTACCGATACCATGGCCACAGAAGTCTTTTACAATAGAGAACTTATTACGTGGGTTCTTTTTGTTGTTTTCTTTAATGTACTTTTCAATCGCAGTACCGATGTCACCGACAGTTGCTCCTGGTTTTACCTTGCGCATCCCCACATACAGTGCTTCTTGCGTGACCATACACAGGCGCTTATCAGCCGGAGACACATCACCGACGAAGAACATCTTAGATGTGTCGCCATGATAACCCTGCGGGCGCACGCTGAGGTCGGCATTTTCATCGTTAGGAACAATGACAGTAATATCAACGTTGATGATGTCTCCGTTTCTCAAAACGGCAGGTTTCGGCTGACCGTTGCTACCCACTTCGTCTTCTGACGCTGGGATACCGTGACACACAATGTGGTTGATTGAAGTACAAATGGATTTAGGGAACCCGTGGTAATCAAGAGGGGCAGAGTAAGCGCCTTTTTCGATCCCGTAGTCGTGACAAATCTGGTTCAATTCATCCGTCGTTACCCCTTCTTTGATGTGAGGTTCGATCATTTCTAGGATTTCAGCGGCCAGTGCGCCTGCGATTCGCATGCGCTCGATTTCTTCAGCGGTTTTGATCTTGATTGACATCGGCTTTCTCTATTTCATTCAGTGGCACTCTATGGTGCGAATGGGCGCATTCTAGCAGGAACCGTACATAATGAGAATGATTCTTCATGTAGCTCTATACGCGAGTAGGCACTGAGAGAGCCAGTCTGTGCAATGAATAATCGTTTTTTACTAGCCATGAAGGGCAAAAATATGGTATAAAGCGCGCCGGAAATGTGGTCTGTTCTCTCTTCTTGGTGAAACCTCGCGGCGAAGCTGACGACTTCCAATTAACTTATATCTTTAAATCACACACATTCCGTCACATATTCCGGGGTGCTGGGCAGAAGCCTAGTCGGAATCATGGGGGATGTGGAGGCCTAACCCCATAGAGGATTTTAAAATGGCAACTGTATCAATGCGCGATATGCTTAAAGCTGGTGTTCACTTCGGTCACCAGACTCGTTACTGGAACCCAAAAATGAAGCCATTCATCTTTGGTGCTCGTAACAAGGTTCATATCATCAACCTAGAAAAAACTGTACCAATGTTCAACGACGCTCTAGCTGAGCTAGCTAAAGTTGGCGAAAAGAAAGGTAAAGTTCTATTTGTAGGTACTAAGCGCGCTGCATCTGAAGCTGTTAAAGAAGCTGCTGTTGCAAGCAACCAGTTCTACGTTAACAACCGCTGGTTAGGCGGTATGCTAACAAACTACAAAACTGTTCGTCAGTCTATCAAGCGTCTAAAAGACCTAGAAGCACAGTCTCAAGACGGTACTTTTGACAAGCTAACTAAGAAAGAAGCTCTAATGCGTACTCGCGAAATGGAGAAGCTAGAGAAATCTCTTGGTGGTATCAAAGATATGGGCGGCCTACCAGACGCTCTATTCGTAATCGACGCTGATCACGAGCACATCGCAGTTAAAGAAGCAAACAACCTAGGTATCCCAGTTTACGCTGTAGTTGATACTAACTCTAACCCAGATGGCGTTGACTTCGTTATCCCTGGTAACGATGACGCAATCCGTGCGGTACAGCTATACCTAAACGCTGCTGCTTCTGCAGTAACTGAAGGTCGTAACAAAGATGTTGCTGCAGCTGCTGAAAAAGACGGTTTCGTAGAAGCTGAATAATAGCGGCTCCGCGTCACACTTGGTCTATGTGAAATCTAGTTGTCGCATAAACTAAGTTATAGTTATCAGCAGGGGCCGAAAATGTAGGCCCCTGTTTTTTACCAAATCCAGATTTAAACTGAGGAATAGAGAATGGCTGTTACTGCTGCTCTAGTTAAAGAACTGCGCGACCGTACTGGCGCAGGCATGATGGAATGTAAGAAAGCGCTAGTTGAAACTAACGGCGACGTTGAACTAGCAATCGAAAACATGCGTAAATCAGGCGCTGCGAAAGCTGCTAAGAAAGCAGGTAACGTTGCGGCTGAAGGTGCAATCATCATCAAAGAAGACAACGGTGTATCAGTTCTTCTTGAAGTTAACTGCCAAACTGACTTCGTTGCTAAAGATGCTAACTTCACTGCATTCGCAGAGAAAGTTGCAGCAGACGCTCTAGCATCTAAAGCTTCTGTTGAAGAGCTAGTTGCTAAATTCGAAGAAGAGCGTGTAGCTCTTGTTGCTAAGATCGGCGAAAACATCAACATCCGTCGCGTTCAGTACGTTGAAGGTGCTGCAATCGCTTCTTACCGTCACGGTGAGAAAATCGGTGTAGTTGTTGCTGGTGAAGGCGACGCTGAAACTCTTAAGCACGTTGCAATGCACGTAGCTGCTTCTCGTCCAGAGTACGTAAACCCAGAAGACGTACCTGCTGACGTAGTAGAAAAAGAGAAAGCTGTTCAAGTAGAAATCGCTATGAACGAAGGTAAACCAGCTGAAATCGCAGAGAAAATGGTTGTTGGCCGCATGAAGAAATTCACAGGCGAAATCTCTCTGACTGGTCAAGCTTTCGTTATGGAACCTAAGAAGTCTGTAGGCGAAATCCTGAAAGAGCGCGGTGCTTCAGTAGCTACATTCGTTCGCCTAGAAGTAGGTGAAGGTATCGATAAAGGCGAAGAAATGAGCTTCGCTGACGAAGTAGCAGCTGCTCAAAAAGGTTAAACCTTAGAGAAGCGCATAAAGTTTAGACCGTAGCCAAGGCTGCGGTCTTTTTACGACTGGCGTCTAAACGATTAACCGTGATGAATGGGCAAGAACTCAGCGTTTTTCAGAATAGAAAATGCATCTCTTGTCCATCCATGACTGTTAATCAACAACAACTCTCTTTTGGAAGGTAAACTCCATGACTACGAACCCTAAACCAGCGTATCAACGTATTCTGTTAAAACTGAGTGGTGAAGCACTTCAAGGCGAAGAAGGTTTTGGTATTGATCCTGCGATCTTGGATCGTATGGCTCAAGAAGTAAAAGAACTGGTTGAACTGGGTGTTCAGGTCGGTGTGGTTATCGGTGGTGGTAACTTGTTCCGTGGTGCAGGTCTTGCTGAAGCGGGTATGAACCGTGTTGTTGGTGACCACATGGGTATGTTAGCAACAGTAATGAACGGTTTAGCGATGCGTGACGCTTTGCACCGTGCATACGTCAATGCTCGTGTTATGTCTGCAATCCCACTAAAAGGTGTATGTGACGATTACAACTGGGCAGATGCAATCCGCGAGTTGCGCCAAGGTCGTGTTGTTATCTTCTCAGCAGGTACTGGTAACCCATTCTTTACAACAGACTCTGCTGCATGTCTACGCGGAATTGAAATCGAAGCTGACGTAGTTCTAAAAGCGACAAAAGTTGACGGTGTATTTACGGCTGACCCAGTAGCCAACCCTGACGCAGAGCTGTATGATAACCTGAGCTACGCAGAAGTTCTTGATAAAGAACTAAAAGTGATGGATTTAGCAGCATTTACACTGGCTCGTGACCATAAAATGCCAATCCGCGTATTCAATATGAACAAACCAGGCGCACTACGTCGCGTGGTAATGGGTGAAGCAGAAGGCACACTGATTAGTACTGCTGAATAATTCATTCAACCGCAGCGTGGCTAATTCATGCTGCGGCATTGCCTTTTGAAGAATCCTGATTAGGCTTTCTTCTGAAAAGAATTACACATTAAGGTGATATTGTGATTAACGAAATCAAACAAGACGCTCAAGAGCGCATGGAAAAAAGCGTAGAAGCGCTAAAGAACAACCTTTCTAAAGTACGTACAGGTCGTGCTCATCCAAGCCTACTTTCTGGTATTTCAGTAGAGTACTACGGTGCGCCTACTCCTCTAAACCAGGTCGCGAACGTAGTAGCAGAAGATGCTCGTACACTAGCAATCACAGTATTCGATAAAGAGCTAACGCCAAAAGTTGAGAAAGCGATCATGATGTCTGACCTAGGCCTAAACCCTATGTCTGCAGGTACTATCATCCGCGTTCCACTTCCACCGTTAACGGAAGAGCGTCGTAAAGATCTCGTGAAAATCGTTCGTGGCGAAGCTGAAGGTGGTCGTGTGGCTATCCGTAATATTCGTCGTGATGCGAACGGTGAACTAAAAGCGCTACTGAAAGACAAAGAAATCTCTGAAGATGAAGATCGTAAAGGTCAGGACGAGATCCAGAAAATCACTGACGCTGCTGTTAAGCAAGTCGATGAAGTATTAGCGGCAAAAGAAAAAGAGTTGATGGAAGTTTAATTCCATCTAGACTCTGGATACAGAGAACGCTGTGCTCGCAGCACAGCGTTTTTTTATGCTACTCTTTGTCCCCTGCTGGTAATCATAAATCCTTGTATGCAAAACTCTCAACTCTCACCAGAATCACTTCCTAAACATATTGCAATCATCATGGACGGCAATGGCCGCTGGGCGAAAGCACAAGGCAAACCGCGTGTATTTGGCCATAAAAATGGTGTTGCAGCCGTCAGAAAGGCGATCTCTACCTCTGCCAAGCTAGGCATTAAAGCCATTACTTTATTCGCTTTCAGTAGTGAAAATTGGCGTCGTCCAGAAGAAGAAGTGGGCGTCTTGATGGAGCTATTTATTACTGTTTTGTCGACAGAAGTAAAAAAGCTGCACAAAAACAACCTACGTTTGCGTGTGATTGGTGACACAAGTCGATTCAATGAGCGTTTGCAAAAGAAAATTGCCCAGGCTGAAGCATTAACGGCGGATAACAGCGGGATGGTCATCAATATTGCGGCCAACTACGGTGGCAAGTGGGATATTGTTGAAGCAACTAAAGTCATCGCACAAAAGGTATCAAAAGGTGAGCTCAGTGCTGATGAGATTGATGAAGCGCTAATCACACAACACCTGACGATGTCAGATTTACCTGAAGTTGATTTGCTGATTCGAACCAGTGGTGAATGCCGAATCAGTAACTTTATGCTGTGGCAAATGGCTTACGCTGAGATGTATTTTACGCCAATTTACTGGCCAGAGTTCGATGAAAACAGCTTGATTGAAGCAGTGACTTGGTTTGTTAATCGAGAGAGACGATTCGGTTGTACCGGTGAACAAATCAAGGCATTGATGGAAAGCGATTAAAGGAATCAAGTTTGAAACAAAGAATTATAACCGCGCTTATCCTTGCTCCATTAGTGATACTCGGCATTTTTGAGCTATCGCTTCCCTTGTTCATGCTCGCGATTGCAGTCGTGACAGTGATTGGGTATTGGGAATGGACTCAGTTTGTTGATTATAAAACACGTCTTACCGCGTTAATCCCTGGCCTTTTAGTCAGTGTTGCGACACTGACCCTGCTTCCTTTTGATGCACTTAGCTTAAATACGGTGACTGAAGGACATTTAGCAGTACTTCTGGCGGGTGGTGTCTGGTGGTTGGCTTCCAGCAGTTTAGCCATCACTTACCCTAACTCAGCCAAATTCTGGCAGCACTCCAACGTGCTTCGTCACCTGTTTGGTATTTTGACCTTGCTCCCCTTTTTCTGGAGTGTTTTATTGCTTAGAGCGGAAGGTATCAACCAAGATACTTATCACGGAGCAAAACTCGTCCTGTTTGTATGTTTTATTGTCTGGGCAGCTGACAGTGGTGCATACTTTGCAGGAAAGAGCTTTGGTAAGCGAAAAATGGCTCCCCATGTTAGCCCGAACAAGACCATTGAAGGTTTGATTGGTGGCATTGTTACTGCGATTGCTGTTGGTTGGGCAACGGCGAATTGGTTTGAAATTGAGTTCAGCAGCCCGGTTGCAATGGTGATGATTACGCTAGTAACCGTAGTGATATCCGTATTGGGAGATTTAGTTGAAAGCATGTTTAAGCGTGTGTCTGGTATCAAAGATAGCAGCAACATCATTCCAGGTCACGGCGGTGTACTGGACCGAATTGACAGCCTGACAGCTGCGTTTCCGGTCTTTGCTCTTCTATACTTCATATTCTAATTTATAAGGCAGGTTAGAGCCTGCCGTTATACTCTCATTGGTTTCTAGCTATGCGTAAGCTGACAATTTTAGGTGCAACCGGCTCGATAGGTGACAGCACGTTTAAAGTTATTGAACAGAATCCTCAGCACTTCTCGATTGTAGCCCTGGCTGCGGGTAATAATGTCGATAAGATGCGCCAACTTTGTCAGAGATGGCAGCCTAAATATGCAGTTATGGCCAGTGATAGTGCCGCGATGACGCTGAAAACACAGTTGCAAGAACTCAAAATTTCAACGCAAGTGTTAGCGGGTCAGGAAGCCATGTGTCATGTTTCTTCATTTGACGAAGTTGATACCGTGATGGCAGCGATTGTTGGCGCGGCAGGTTTGCTACCGACAATGGCGGCAGTCAAAGCAGGCAAGCGCATCTTACTGGCTAACAAAGAAGCTTTGGTCATGTCAGGGCAGCTATTTATCGATGCGGTGAAAGCCCACGGTGCTGAACTCATGCCTGTAGATAGTGAACACAATGCGATATTCCAATGTTTGCCAGAGTCGATTCAGACCAATCTTGGTGGTTGTGATTTAAGTGAGCATGGCATCCAACATATTTTGTTGACTGGTTCCGGCGGCCCTTTCCGTTATAGCGATATCAGCACGTTGCCAGCTGTCACACCTGAGCAAGCCATTGCCCATCCAAACTGGTCGATGGGGCCAAAAATTTCGGTTGACTCTGCCACCATGATGAACAAAGGTCTGGAGTACATTGAAGCTAAATGGTTGTTTAACACATGCCACGAGCAGCTCAAAGTTTTGATTCATCCTCAATCCGTCATCCATTCTATGGTTCAATACAAAGATGGTTCGGTACTGGCACAAATGGGTGAACCCGATATGGCGACGCCGATTGCGCTCACACTGTCCTATCCAGAACGTGTGTCTGCAGGTGTAAAGCCTTTGGACTTCACCACTGTGGGTGAATTGACTTTCTTAGAACCCGACTTTAAACGTTACCCTTGTCTGAAACTGGCCATTGAGGCTTGTTATGAAGGGCAGCATGCAACTACTGCATTGAATGCGGCAAACGAAGTGGCGGTCGAGCATTTCCTGTCACGCCAGCTCAAATTCACTGATATTGCTGTTGTCAACGAGCGAGTGGTGGAGCAAGTTTGCTCTAACAATAATCATTCAGTTTGTGATAGCTTGGAAAGCATCTTAGAGCTGGATAAAATGGCGCGAGCGTTGGCCGTCGAAATCATTGAAGAGCGTGCATTATGACTGGGATATTGTGGAATTTCGCATCATTTATCATTGCGTTAGGTATTTTAGTTGCCGTGCATGAATATGGCCATTTCTGGGTTGCGCGCCGCTGTGGTGTCAAAGTCGAGAAGTTCTCGATTGGTTTTGGTAAATCAATCTGGAGCAAAATAGGTAAAGATGGCACTGAATACAGTATTTCAATCATTCCATTAGGTGGCTACGTGAAGATGCTCGACGGACGTGTAGATGACGTACCTGAAGAGCAGAAAAAACACGCTTTTGATACGCAACCTTTATGGAAGCGAACTTCGATAGTAGCGGCAGGGCCTGCATTTAACTTTTTCTTTGCTGTATTTGCTTACTGGCTGGTATTCATGATTGGTGTACCAGCGGTTAAGCCCGTGGTTGGTCAGGTAGAACCTCATTCTATCGCTGCTGAAGCAGGTTTAGAATCCGGAATGGAACTAAAAGCCGTCTCTGGCGTCCAAACTCCGGACTGGGAATCCGTCAATATGGGATTGATTGGCCATATTGGTGATGAGCAGTTAACGATGACAGTGGCCCCGGCTGACGGTGTGGGTGTTGAAGAAGTTAGAACTTTTGATTTAACCAATTGGAACTTTGACCCAGAACACGAGTCTGCTATGTCAGCATTGGGTTTTAAGCCTTTCACCCCGGAAATTTCTACCACACTGGTGACGATTTCTGAAGGAGGAGCTGGTGAAGCGGCAGGCTTACAAGCTGGAGATACATTGCTCGCTGCAAACGGTCAACCGATCACTAATTGGCAGCAAGTAGTTGAGCTGATTCAAGGGCATCCGAATCAAGCTATTGACTTGCAAATTGAGCGTGCTGGTGAGAGACAAAATCTCATTCTAACCCCCGATAGTCGTGAACTTGCGGATAAGCGAACGATTGGATTTGCCGGAATCGCTCCTGAAGTCGCAGAATGGCCGGAAAATTATCGCTTCGAGCTCCAATTTGGTGTATTTGAATCAGTCGGAAAAGCGATTGAGAAAACCGGACAAATTATCGATCTAACGATCAGCATGCTTAAAAAGCTGATTGTTGGTGACGTTGGATTAAATAACCTAAGTGGACCTATTTCAATTGCAAAAGGAGCAGGGACGACCGCCGACTATGGGTTGGTATATTTCCTTGGTTTCCTAGCGCTAATTAGTGTCAACTTAGGCATCATTAACCTTGTGCCATTACCTATGTTGGATGGTGGACACTTACTGTTTTTTGCTATTGAAGCAGTGATCAGACGACCAGTTCCTGAACGAATTCAGGAAATGGGGTACCGCATTGGTGGGGCAATTATTTTCTCTCTGATGGCAGTGGCGATATTTAATGATTTTGCTCGTCTGTAACAGGGCAAAGGTTGTAGTAAGGAATAACTAAAACAAATATGGCGATGAATAAAATTCTATTTGCAACGCTATTGGCAACGAGCGTAACTGCAAATGGTGCCGAGAACTTTGTTGTTGAAGACATACAGATTGACGGTTTACAGCGTGTCGCACTGGGTGCGGCATTGTTAAAAATGCCGGTACGCATCGGTGATACAGTCGACAACCAAGACGTGTCTGAGATCATTAAAGCGTTGTATGCGTCAGGTAACTTTGAAGATATCAAAGTGCTGCGAGATGGTAACCAGCTATTGGTACAGGTCAAAGAGCGTCCTACGATTGCTAACATCTCCTTTTCTGGTAACAAGGCTATCAAAGAAGAGCAGTTACAACAGAACCTAGATGCATCTGGTGTGCGTGTGGGCGAAGCTCTGGATCGCACAACGCTATCGAACATTGAAAAAGGACTCGAAGACTTTTACTACAGTGTTGGTAAGTACAATGCGACGGTGAAAGCGGTCGTCACTCCTTTGCCTCGTAACCGCTCGGATCTGAAATTTGTTTTCTCTGAGGGTGTGTCGGCAAAAATCCAGCAGATTAACTTTATTGGTAATGAAGTCTTTACCGATGAAGAGTTACTAAGTCGCTTCAACCTGAATGTAGATGTCGCTTGGTGGAACTTCCTGTCTGATGATAAGTATCAGAAGCAGGTATTAGCGGGTGACATCGAAGCTCTTAAGTCTTATTACCTCGACCGGGGTTATCTCAAATTTAAAGTCGATTCAACGCAGGTAGCGATCTCCCCAGATAAGAAAGGGGTCTACATTACCCTTGCGGTGAATGAAGGCTTACCTTACACGGTTAAAGACGTGAAGTTCCGTGGCGAGCTGATTGGCAAAGAAGCGGAGTTTGAAGCTCTGGTTCCGTTTGAAAGCGGTGACGTTTATAACGGTTCCCAGGTAACAAGCTTAGAAGAAAACGTGAAACGTGTTCTTGGTGAAGCGGGTTACGCGTACCCTCAGGTTCGTACTATTCCAGAATTTGATGATGAGACTCAACAGGTCTCTCTCGTGGTTAACGTTGAAGCTGGTAAGCGTATCTATGTGCGTGATATCCGCTTTGTCGGTAACAACGCTACTAAAGACGAAGTCTTACGTCGTGAAATGCGTCAGATGGAAGGCAGCTGGCTTAACTCAAAATCGATTGAAACCGGTAAGAACCGCCTTAATCGTCTAGGGTACTTTGAAACAGTAGACGTCCAAACTGTTCGTGTGCCGGGTAGCGAAGATCAAGTTGATCTGGTCTATAACGTTAAAGAAGCGAACTCAGGCAGCGTAAACTTTGGTATCGGCTACGGTACAGAGTCTGGTGTGAGTTTCCAGGTTGGTTTACAGCAAGATAACTTCTTAGGTTCAGGTAATCGCGTGGGCGTCAGCGCAATGATGAACGACTACCAGAAAAACGTGAGCCTTGATTACCGTGACCCATACTGGAACCTTGATGGTGTCAGCTTGGGCGGTAAGATTTTCTACAACACTTTTGAAGCTTCTGAAGCGGGTATCGTTGACTATACCAATGAAAGTTACGGAACCAGTTTGACATGGGGTTTCCCAGTTAACGAGCTGAACAGTCTAGAGTTTGGTATTGGCTATACGCACAATAAGATTGGTAACGTCCCTACTTACGATCAGGCTCAATTATTTGCTCAGAGTATTGGTCAACCTGAAGGCGATATCATTACCAACGATTTTGATTTGAATATCTCTTGGACACGCAACAATCTGAACCGTGGTTTCTTCCCAACTGCCGGTAACTATCAGCGTGCATTTGCCAAAGCAACCATTCCAAGCTCGGACGCACAGTACTTCAAAGTTCAGTATGATGTACGTCAATACGTGCCAATTACTAAGAAGCACGAGTTTACTCTCTTGATGCGTGGTCGTTTAGGTTACGGTAACGGCTATGGTCAAACAGATGGTAACGATAACCTGTTCCCATTCTATGAAAACTACTATGCGGGTGGCTTTACTTCATTACGCGGCTTCCGCTCTAACTCAGCCGGTCCTAAAGCGGTGTATACCACCAATAATGGCAGCTGTGGTAACAACGGCTGTGTGAATGCTACCGATGATTCTGTGGGTGGTAACGCGATTGCGCTGGCGAGCATGGAGCTTATTGTACCGACGCCATTTGCTTCGGATGAAGCGCGTAGTCAGATTCGCACCAGTTTATTTGTCGATGCGGCTAGTGTCTGGGATACAGAGTTTGCTTATAACTCAGCCTATCAAGGTACGCAGTACTACGAAGATTACTCTGATCCAACCAATTACCGTGCATCTTATGGTGCCGCACTGCAATGGATGTCTCCAATGGGGCCATTGGTCTTCTCTATTGCGAAACCAATCAAAATTTATGAAGGTGACGACGAAGAATTCTTCACTTTCACTATCGGCAGAACCTTCTAAATACAGAGGAATATACAGTGAACAAAATGATTAAAGCGGCTGGTCTTAGCCTTGTTGTAATGTCGTCTTCATTCTTTGCTAATGCAGCAGAAGCCGCGCAGAAAATTGGCTATATCAATACAGCTCAAGTTTTCCAAGCACTTCCTCAACGTGAAGTCGTACTGCAAAAAATGCAGGAAGAGTTCAAAGATAAAGCCGATGAACTGAAATCTATTCAGGCTGAAGCTAAAACAAAAATTGAAAAGTTGCAGCGTGATGGCGAGTTGTTAGGCCAAGAAGAAGTTGAAAAGCTGCGCGTTGAAGTTGCTCAGCTTGACAGCAAATATAAAATCAAAGCTCAGGCTCTAGAAAAAGCTTCAGCTCGTCGCGAAGCGCAAGAAAAACAGAAACTGTTCAAAGTAATTCAGGACGCTGTTAAGAAAGTGGCAGAGAAAGAAGGCTACGACATCGTTGTTGATATTCAGACTATGCAATACGGTAAGCCAGAATACAACATTTCTGAACAAGTTATTAACTCACTGAAATAATTGGCTATGACAGCAATTACACTAGCCGAACTGGCTTCAATTACTGGCGGGAAATTACATGGTGACGCCGACGCAGTCGTGACCATGGTAGCTCCTATGGATAGAGCGATGGAAGGTCATGTTACTTTCCTATCTAATCCTAAATACGCTAAGCACCTTGCTGACTGTCAGGCGACCGTCGTAATGGTTAAGGATGCGCAGCGTGAGTTGTGCGCTGGTAATGTTCTGGTGGTTGACGATCCTTACATCGCTTTTGCGAAAGTGACACAAGCTTTGGATACCACGCCACTACCGGCCAATGAGATAGCGCCATCTGCGGTTATCGCCGATGATGCTCAACTTGGCAACAATGTTTCCATTGGCGCGAACGCTGTGATTGAGTCGGGTGTTCAACTGGCTGACAACGTTGTGATTGGCGCTGGCTGTTTTATCGGCAAAAAGGCTCAAATTGGTGCAAATACCAAATTGTGGTCGAATATCAGTATCTATCACGATGTTGTAATTGGTTCTGATTGTCTTATCCAAGCGAACACAGTTATTGGCGCAGATGGGTTTGGGTATGCGAATGACAAAGGTGAGTGGGTTAAAATCCCTCAACTGGGTACTGTGCGCATTGGCAATCGTGTTGAAATTGGCTCTTGTACAACGATAGACCGTGGTGCTTTAGATGATACTGTGATAGAAGACAATGTGATCATTGACAACCAAATGCAGATCGCTCACAACGTACACATCGGATATGGTTCAGCTTTAGCTGGTGGTACGATTGTCGCAGGCAGTACTACAATCGGCAAATACTGCATTATCGGTGGTGGTACTGTTATCAATGGCCATATCGAAATTGCCGATGGCGTTACTATTACCGGTATGGGAATGGTCATGCGCGGTATTAAAGAAAAGGGCATGTACTCTTCTGGTATCCCACTGCAGCCAAATAAAGAGTGGCGTAAGACCGCAACTCGGGTTCATCGAATTGATGAGATGAACAAGCGCCTTAAGGCGGTTGAAAAACAGCTGGACCAGAGCGAAGACACTTAATCTGATTCTGAATAAAAAGACTCGCGATGTGCGGGTCTTTTTTTCTGACTGATTATGTGGACTCAATACAACAACATCGCAGTGCGTACTTAGCATATTGGGATGACTTGGGTATAATGCCTGCCAGTTAATTTAGCATTCAAGATAGGAATATGACTTTGACTACTGAAAACAAAACGATGAACATCACTGAAATCCAGGAACTGTTACCACATCGCTACCCATTCTTGCTGATCGATCGTGTTATCGATTTCCAAGAAGAAAAATACCTTAAGGCGATCAAAAACGTTTCAGTGAATGAGCCTCAGTTTACAGGTCATTTCCCTCAACTTCCGGTTTTCCCTGGTGTTCTGATCTTGGAAGCGATGGCCCAGGCTACGGGTCTTCTAGCATTTAAATCGTTTGGTGCGCCTTCTGAAAATGAGCTGTACTACTTCGCAAGTGTTGATGGTGCGAAGTTCCGTAAACCAGTAACACCAGGCGATCAACTGGTTATTGAAGTAGAATTCATTAAAGAGCGTCGTGGTATTGCAGCGTTTAACGGTGTTGCGAAAGTAGACGGCGAAGTTGTGTGTTCTGCAGAGCTTAAGTGTGCTCGTCGAGAGTTTTAATATGATTCATGAAACAGCTCAGGTGCATCCTTCTTCAGTGATTGAAGGAGATGTGAAAATTGCCGCTAACGTGACTGTCGGCCCTTTTACCTATATTTCAGGCAACGTTGAAATTGGTGAAGGTACAGAAATCATGTCGCACGTCGTTATTAAAGGCCATACCACGATTGGTAAAGATAACCGTATTTTCCCGCATGCCGTGATTGGTGAAGAAAACCAAGATAAGAAATACGGTGGTGAAGATACAACAGTTGTTATTGGCGACCGAAATGTGATTCGTGAAGCAGTACAGATCCACCGTGGTACCGTGCAAGACAAAGCGACAACGGTCATTGGTGATGACAATTTACTGTGTGTTAATGCACACATTGCTCACGATGTAATTGTTGGTAACCACACTCACGTTGGCAACAACGCTATCTTAGGTGGCCATGTGACAGTTGAAGATCATGCCGGTGTGATGGCATTGTCTGCAATTCATCCTTTCTGTAAAGTGGGGGCATTCAGCTATATCGGTGGCTGTTCAGCGGTAGTGAAAGATGTCCCGCCATATGTGCTTGCTCAAGGTAACCATGCGACACCATTTGGGTTGAATTTAGTGGGCTTGCAGCGTAATGGCTTTGAAAAAAGTGAACTGCGCGCATTACGCAACGCTTATAAAGAATTCTACCGAGCGGGTAAAACACAGGCTGAGGCCAAAGAAGTTTTGCTGGAAATGGCACAACAGTGGCCGTCCATTAAGCACTTTATTGATTTCGTAGAAAGTTCAGAGCGTGGCGTTATTCGCTAACTGTTACTGAATCCAAATTGAAAAGATCGCGGCCTTAGGTTGCGGTCTTTTTGTGTTTTTGAGGTTAGGGATTATGGATAACAAAAAGCCACTTCGCGTTGGTATCATTGCTGGGGAGTTATCTGGCGATACTTTAGGTGAAGGTTTTATCAAAGCCGTTAAGCAACGGTATCCAGACGCAGAGTTTGTAGGTATTGGTGGTCCTAAAATGATCGCTCAGGGCTGTGAATCTCTGTTTGATATGGAAGAACTTGCGGTTATGGGGCTTGTTGAAGTGCTAGGCAGGCTCCCTCGCTTACTGAAAGTCAAAGCTGAGTTAGTTCGCTATTTCACCGAAAATCCGCCGGATGTCTTTGTCGGAATTGATGCACCAGACTTTAATCTGCGCCTTGAACTTGACCTTAAAAAAGCGGGAATCAAAACCGTGCATTATGTCAGCCCTTCCGTATGGGCATGGCGTCAAAAACGGATTTTTAAAATTGAAGCAGCCACTAATTTGGTGTTGGCTTTTCTGCCATTTGAAAAAGCGTTTTATGATAAATACCAGGTGCCATGCGAATTTATTGGCCATACCTTAGCCGATGCGATTCCTCTAGAGTCTCCAAAAGCGCCGGCCCGTGAGCTGCTAGGTCTTGAGCAGGAGAAAAAGTGGCTCGCTGTTTTACCGGGGAGTCGTGGTAGTGAACTAAAAATGCTGGCTGCCCCTTTTATTGAAACGTGTCGTCGTTTGCATCATAAATATCCGGATTTAGGCTTTGTTGTCGCCTTGGTCAATCAAAAACGCCGTGAGCAATTTGAGCAAGTTTGGCAGGAACTGGCTCCAGAATTGGATTTCAAATTGGTCAATGATACTGCCCGAAATGTGATCACTGCTTCTGATGCGGTAATGCTGGCATCGGGTACTGTAGCATTGGAGTGTATGCTGATTAAGCGACCAATGGTGGTAGGTTACCGGGTGAATGCTGTGACTGCGTTTATTGCTCGCAAAATGCTCAAAACTGAATACGTTTCTCTCCCTAATATTCTTGCTGAACAAGAGCTGGTCAAAGAGTTGTTGCAAGAAGACTGCACGCCTGAAAACTTAGAGATCGAAGTTGAAAAGCTGCTTGGTGAACAAGGGCAGTGCATGATTGAGAAGTTTACAGAAATGCATCACTGGATTCGAAAAGATGCAGATAAACAAGCCGCCAAAGCCGTATTGAACCTGATAGGTAAATAGCCATCATGACAAAAGAAAAAAAAGAACTGCCACCATTTGAATACCCACAAGGGTACCGCTTGATTGCCGGTGTTGATGAAGTGGGGCGTGGCCCGTTGGTTGGTGATGTGGTGACTGCGGCCGTGATTTTGGATCCGAATAACCCTATCGAAGGTCTCAATGATTCAAAAAAATTGACTGAGAAGAAGAGGCTTGCATTGCTGCCAGAGATTAAAGAGAAAGCACTCGCTTGGTCTGTTGGGCGCTGCTCTCCGGAGGAAATTGATCAGCTCAATATTCTCCAAGCGACCATGGTCGCGATGCAACGAGCGATAGAAGGGCTGGAGGTGGCGCCTGACTTTGCACTCATCGACGGAAACCGCGTACCTCAACTCAATATGGATGCTCAAGCTGTGGTCAAAGGTGATATGCGCGTTGCAGAGATCAGCGCGGCCTCGATTATTGCTAAAGTGGTGCGAGATCAAGAGATGGAAGAACTCGACAAGCTTCATCCTCAATTTGGTTTTGCAAAGCATAAAGGCTATCCCACCAAAGCCCATTTTGAAGCCATTGAGCAACATGGCGTGATTGATCAGCATCGTAAGAGCTTCAAGCCAGTAAAAAAAGCCTTGGGTTTAGATTAGAAACCCTCACTGACTGGGGTATATCTAAGATTTTATATCACGTAAAATACCCCCAGTAACCTCTCCGAATAAGCAAAACTGCGGAATCATTGATGTCAGATCCTAAATTTATTCACCTAAAAGTTCACAGTGACTTTTCCATGGTCGATGGCCTATCGAAAGTGCCTCCTTTGGTTAAGAAAGTGGCTGAAATGGGAATGCCAGCCATGGCATTAACTGATTTCACCAACTTATGTGGTTTGGTGAAGTTTTATGGAACAGCTCATGGGTGTGGCGTGAAGCCAATTATTGGCGCTGATTTTGCGATGCAGTCAGAAGAGTTTGGTGAAGAGTTGACTAAACTCACCGTGCTGGCAGCAGACAATGAAGGGTATAAAAACTTAACCTTGTTGATCTCCAAAGCATACCTACGTGGTCATGTTCAGCATCAACCCGTCATCGATAAACAATGGCTAGCTGAGTTGTCGGCAGGGCTGATTGTTCTATCAGGGGCCAAAAGCGGAGAGATTGGTAAAGCGTTACTTAAGGGGAACCATAAAGTTGCTCAAAACTGCGCTGATTTTTATCATCAACACTTTGCCGACCGATTTTTCCTAGAACTGACGCGTACAGGGCGAGCAGATGAAGAAACTTATCTTCACTTTGCCTTGGACTTTGCAGAGAAAGAGCAGCTGCCGGTTGTCGCTACTAACGATGTGGTGATTCTAGATGAAACGACGTTTGAGGCGCACGAGATTCGTGTGGCGATCCATGATGGTTACACGTTAGAAGATCCTCGCCGCCCTAAAAACTACAGTGCTCAGCAATATTTACGTAGCGAAGAAGAGATGTGCGAGTTGTTCGCCGATATCCCTGAAGCGCTGGAAAATAGTGTTGAAATTGCTAAGCGTTGTAATGTGACGGTACGTTTGGGCGAGTACTTCCTGCCCGCATTCCCGACAGAGGGGATGGAGGAAACCGAATTTCTGGTCAAAAAGTCAGAGGAAGGCCTTGAAGAACGCTTAGAATTTCTGTTTCCCGACGAAGAAGAGCGAGCGAAGCGACGTCCTGAGTATGATGAGCGCCTAAAAGTCGAATTGGAAGTTATCAATAATATGGGCTTCCCAGGCTACTTCCTGATCGTAATGGAGTTCATTCAGTGGTCGAAGGATAATGATATTCCTGTTGGGCCTGGGCGTGGTTCGGGTGCTGGTTCGTTGGTGGCTTATGCGTTGAAAATTACCGACCTTGACCCGCTGGAATACGATCTGCTCTTTGAGCGATTCCTCAACCCAGAACGTGTCTCCATGCCCGACTTCGATGTCGACTTCTGTATGGATAAACGAGATCAGGTGATTGACCACGTTGCAGAAATGTATGGCCGTGATGCGGTATCTCAGATCATCACTTTCGGTACTATGGCCGCGAAAGCGGTAATTCGCGATGTAGGTCGTGTACTAGGCCACCCATTTGGCTTTGTTGACCGCATTTCAAAACTGGTGCCGCCTGATCCTGGTATGACACTGGAGAAAGCGTTTAAAGCGGAGCCTGCGTTACCTGAACTGTACGAAGCTGACGAAGAAGTGAAAGAGCTTATCGATATGTGCCGCATCCTTGAAGGGTGTACACGTAACGCCGGTAAGCACGCGGGTGGTGTTGTAATTTCGCCAACCACCATTACTGACTTTGCGCCAATTTATGCCGATGCAGAAGGTCACTTCCCGGTTACTCAGTTCGATAAGAACGATGTAGAAACTGCTGGTCTGGTCAAGTTTGACTTCCTAGGTCTACGTACCTTAACCATCATCGACTGGGCTCTTGGCTTGATTAACCCACGCCTTGAGCGTGAAGGTAAAGATCCAGTTCGCATCGAATCGATTCCATTGGATGATGCGGCATCATTCCGATTGCTACAAAACTCGGAAACGACCGCGGTATTCCAGCTCGAATCGCGCGGTATGAAAGAACTGATCAAACGCCTGCAACCGGACTGTTTTGAAGACATCATCGCATTGGTGGCGCTGTTCCGCCCGGGTCCTCTACAGTCGGGCATGGTAGATAACTTCATCGACCGTAAGCATGGTCGAGAAGCGATCTCGTACCCAGATGAAAAGTGGCAACATGAATCGCTAAAAGAAATCCTCGATCCGACTTACGGCATTATCCTCTATCAGGAGCAGGTAATGCAGATCGCACAGGTATTGTCTGGCTACACCCTTGGTGGCGCGGACATGCTTCGTCGTGCGATGGGTAAGAAAAAGCCGGAAGAAATGGCCAAGCAGCGTGCGACCTTCGAAGATGGTGCGGTAAAGAACGGCGTCGACGGCGAGTTGGCGATGAAAATCTTCGACTTGGTAGAAAAGTTCGCTGGCTACGGTTTCAACAAATCACACTCAGCCGCTTATGCCTTGGTGTCTTACCAAACGCTGTGGCTGAAGATGCATTACCCAGCTGAGTTCATGGCTGCCGTAATGACCGCCGATATGGACAACACCGAAAAAGTGGTCGGTCTGGTAGACGAATGTTTCCGTATGAAGCTCAAGGTGCTTCCGCCGGATATCAACGCTGGCTTGTACCGTTTTAACGTCGATGAAAATGGTGCGATCGTCTACGGTATTGGGGCGATTAAAGGGGTTGGTGAAGGTCCAATTGAAGCCATTCTAGAAGCGCGCAATAAAGGTGGTCACTTTAAAGACTTGTTCGATTTCTGTGCTCGTATTGATCTTAAGAAAGTGAACAAGCGCGTGATAGAGAAGCTCATTTATGCAGGAGCGCTTGACCGACTTGGCCCGCACCGTGCGGCGATGATGGCATCGCTTAATGATGCGGTAAAAGCTGCCAGCCAATACCACCAAGCGGAAGCGTTTGGTCAAAGTGACTTGTTTGGTGTTTTGACCGAAGCGCCGGAAGAAGTTGAACATAAATATACCAAGGTACCTGCTTGGCCAGAAAAAGTTTGGCTGGAAGGAGAACGTGATACACTTGGCTTATATTTGACCGGGCACCCAATAAATGCCTACATAAAGGAACTTGGTAAGTACACCAGTTGTCGACTAAAAGATGCGACACCAACAAGACGTGATCAGAGTGTCACGGTTGCAGGTCTGGTGATTGCGGCTCGAGTAATGACAACCAAGCGCGGTACTCGTATTGGTATCATGACCTTGGATGACCGTAGCGGTCGTATGGAAGTCATGTTGTTCTCCGATGCGCTTGATCGCTACGCTGAATTGCTCGAACAAGACAAAATTTTGGTCGTTTCTGGACAGGTCAGCTTTGATGATTTCAATGGTGGCCTTAAAATGTCCGCGCGCGAGGTTATGGATCTCGGCACGGCGCGTGAAAAATATGCCCGTGGCTTATCGGTGTCCATTGAACAATCTCAAATCGATGATCAATTTTTTGAGCGCTTTAGTAAGATACTGGAGCCTTACAAGGCAGGAACGGTTCCTGTCCATATATACTACCAACGCAGTGACGCGCGAGCGCGCTTAACGTTAGGTACCGAATGGCGTGTGACGCCTAGTGACGAATTAATAGACAATTTGAAACAACTGCTTGGTAAGAGCCAGGTAGAACTCGAATTTAACTAAGTTCGGCAGTCGAATGCCGAATCAGAAAGGATCTATAGATGAGCCTGAACTTTTTAGAATTTGAAAAGCCTATCGCAGAACTTGAAGCTAAGATAGAAGCACTTCGTGGTGTTTCTCGTCACGGTGGTGACTCTGGCGTTGATCTGGACAAAGAGATCGAACAGCTAGAAAAGAAAAGCTTAGAACTTAAGAAGAAAACGTTCAGCGACCTTGGCGCGTGGGAAACAGCCCAGATGGCTCGTCACCCGCTACGCCCATACACGCTTGATTACATTGAGCACGTTTTTACTGAATTCGAAGAACTAGCCGGTGATCGTGCTTACGCTGACGACAAAGCGATTGTTGGTGGTATGGCTCGCCTTGATGGTCGCCCAGTGATGATCATTGGCCACCAGAAAGGTCGTGAGACGAAAGAGAAAGTGAAACGTAACTTTGGTATGCCAAAGCCAGAAGGTTACCGTAAAGCGCTTCGCTTGATGGAAACGGCTGAGCGTTTCAACATGCCAATCATTACTTTCATCGATACTGCAGGCGCATACCCAGGTGTTGGCGCAGAAGAACGTGGTCAGTCGGAAGCGATTGCGAAAAACCTTAAAGTAATGGCTGGTCTCAAAGTGCCTGTTATTTGTAACGTGGTAGGCGAGGGTGGTTCTGGTGGTGCACTGGCGATTGGCGTAGGCGACTACGTGAACATGCTGCAATACTCGACTTATTCTGTTATCTCACCTGAAGGTTGTGCTTCAATCCTTTGGCGCGATTCAGATAAAGCGCCACAAGCCGCGGAAGCGATGGGACTGATTGCTCCACGTTTGAAAGAGCTAGAACTGATCGATGAAATCATCGAAGAGCCTTTAGGCGGTGCGCATCGTGATCACATTCAAATGGCTGCTAATATGAAAGCGACTTTGGTCAAGCAGCTTGATGAGCTACAACATTTTGACAATGATGCTCTGCTTGAACGCCGTTACCAGCGCTTAATGAGCTACGGTTACTGTTGATCGCTCAAGATTAAAAACAAAGGCTGAACTTAGGTTCAGCCTTTTTTGTTATGGGTGGTAAACTAGCAGCATTGAAAACTCTCTTCTTTGTGTATGAATTTATATCAGACATTTTCTTCTGTCATTGACCAACACAGGCAGCCTAGCGGTAAGTTAGTGCTTGCTTTGAGTGGTGGTTTGGATTCCAGAGTCCTGTTGTCATTAATGGCGAGGTACTGCCGCGAGTATCAGCAAGAGGGGCTAGCAGTACATGTCCATCATGGTTTAAGCAGTAATGCTGATGACTGGGCCGAGCAGTGTAAGCAGTGGTGCTCAGAAGACGGTATTCCTTATAACCTTGAGAGAGTGACGCTGGAAAAACACGGAAAAAGCATTGAAGAAAGTGCACGAGAGGCTCGCTATCAGGCTCTAAGTAAGTATGTTTCCGAGGAAGATTTATTGCTGACGGGGCAGCATAGCGACGATCAGTTTGAGACCTTCTTGCTAGCATTGAAACGCGGCAGTGGGCCTAAAGGGCTTTCCGCTATGGCTCAGGTTATGCCTTTTGGTGAGGCTCTGCTTGTTCGGCCATTGCTAGCAGTAAGTCGAGCTGATGTAAAAGCCTATGCGATAGCTGAACAGTTGCAGTGGGTTGAAGATGAAAGTAACCAAGACACGCGATTTGATCGCAACTTCATTCGCCATCAGGTAGCGCCTGTCATTTCGCAACGTTGGCCGCATTTCTCTCAGGCCGTGCAACGCAGTGCCGAACTGTGCGCTGAGCAAGAGCAACTTCTTGATCAATTATTGACTGAGCGCTTAGCACAGGCGCAGCATCAAGATGGTAGCTTATGGATTGAGCCTTTACAGAATATGACGCCGTTGATGCGGGCGCGTTTGCTCAGGATGTGGCTCTCTCATCATCAGGCTCGCATGCCCAGCCGAGAGCAACTGAACAAGATGTGGCAGGAAGTAGCGCTCAGTCGTCAAGATGCTAACCCAGCACTCTCCATATCGGGTGGTCAAGTTCGCCGCTTTGAACAGCGCTTGTATCTGGTTGAGCAGTGGCAAGAACTGTCTGGCTGGCAGCGGGATATTACCATTGGTACAGCGTTGAACTTGCCTGACTCATTGGGCTCTTTATTACTCCAATCTAGTCATAATGGACAGCTTTCAAAAGCTGCACTTGAAGCCGCACCATTATCCGTTACGTTTGAGCCTCAAGGCTTGAGCGCGAAGCCTACTGATCGCAACCATAGCCGAAAATTGAAAAAATTGTTTCAGGAATATGGAGTGCCGAGTTGGTTGAGGCGCCGCGTGCCGATTTTAATGTGTGGGGAGCGGGTTGCCGCTGTAGCCGATTTATTTGTTGATCATCACTTTGCAGGCCAAGACTGTGAACTTGTCTGGGACAAGCCAGTACCAGTTGTGTCAAAATTGTATACATAAAGACACATAAATAAAATGGAATTATAAGGAAGAGCAATGAAAAAAATCGCTATTGGACTAGTAGTCGGAATGAGTCTGTTTGCTGGACAAGCTATGGCTGCAGGTGATGTCGCAGCCGGAAAAGCAAAAGCGGCGGTATGTGCCGCGTGTCACGGCGCAGATGGTGTCGCTGTTATTCCAGGTTACCCTAACCTGAAAGGCCAAAACGAACAGTACATTGTTACGTCAATTAATGCCTACAAAAACAAAGAACGTAACGGTGGATTAGCCGCGGTTATGCAGGCACAAGCAGCGGCGTTAAGTGATGCGGATGTGGCTAATTTAGCGGCGTACTACGCGAGTCTAAAGTAAGTCATAGACAATAGTATTTAGCCCGAGCATAAAAAGCTCGGGCTTTTTATTGCCTGTTTATCATGGGATAATGAGACAAATTGCTGAAGTTTAAGGGATGAACATGAAAAAAATCGAAGCCATTATTAAGCCATTTAAATTGGATGACGTTCGTGAAGCATTGGCGGAAGTCGGTATTACTGGCATGACGGTTTCTGAAGTGAAAGGCTTTGGTCGTCAGAAGGGGCACACGGAACTGTACCGTGGCGCGGAGTACATGGTGGATTTCTTACCTAAGGTGAAGCTTGAGATTGTTGTGACGGACGATGTTGCAGAGCAATGTGTCGATACCATTGTTGAGACGGCTCAAACCGGTAAGATTGGTGACGGCAAAATCTTTATCACTGATATTGAGCGCATTGTCCGTATTCGTACTGGTGAAGAAGACGAAGACGCAATCTAATCCGATTTTCTTAAAAGAGCCGCAAGGCTCTTTTTTCTTAATGGTCGTTCCAAGTGAAAAAAAAGCGCCTGCTGATCTTACCTATTGTTGCTATCGCTGCTGTGGTTGGTGGTTTCCAACTGATTTTTTCTCTGCCTAAGCAGCCCCAACTTTCGACTATTTCCCAGTCAGGGGAAGATGTGTCGCTGCGTTGTGCGCATGCCTCTCAGGTGGAATCCATTGACAATAATGGCGACATAAATCTGCTGGTTTGGAATATATATAAGCAAAATCGCGATAATTGGTCGCAAGAGCTAACCAAGTATTCTGACGACAAACAGTTGGTTTTACTCCAAGAAGCTAGCATGACCGCTGAACTCAAGGAGTGGATGAAACAGCAGCTTTGGTTTGGTAATCAAGCGGATGCGTTTAAAGCGTTTGACCACAGTGCTGGGGTGCTGAATTTATCTAAGTCTCTTCCTAAGCTCGCTTGCGCTTACACTGAGCTGGAACCTTGGCTGCGCTTACCTAAATCTGCCATTTACGCCACGTACCCTTTATCTGATGGTCAGGTGCTGTCGGTTGTCAATATCCATGCGGTGAACTTTACCTATGGTACGGAGGAGTATCAGAGGCAGCTTGGTACACTGGTCGATGAGCTGAGCAAGCACCAAGGGCCGGTTATCGTCGCCGGTGATTTTAATAGTTGGAGTGCAGATAGAATGGCGGCAATGAGAAGTGCGCTGGACACGCTTGGTGTGAAAGAAGTGAGCTATTACCCTGATCATCGTACTCAATTTATAACCGGATTGCCGCTCGATCATGTTTTTTATCGTGGGTTAACCCTGATAAAAGCAGAGGCGCCGGAATCCGACGCCTCTGACCATAATCCTCTTGAGGTCATGTTTCGTTTAGCTAATGACGATATATAGCGCCCAGATAATGTAATACGCCACCCATGGTAGCGCTGAAATTACCAACGCTTGACCACGTTCGAACTCTGTCCAAGTTCCGACAGCAGCATAGCCTAAAGCGATATACCAAGGTAAGAGCAGTGGGAATGAACTGGCGAATTGTGACCACTCATTGGTCAGCGGCAGTTTCAACAGGCCATTGAGGCTATTGAGATCCGCCGCATACACCATTACCTGACCATGCTTGAGAAGCAAGCTAACGTAACTCGCCAGGTCGCCAATGATCGCTGGAAATACGACGACAGTGCTTGCGGCAAACCAGCGCCAGAAGCCATGTTGGTGCTGGCTGGGTTTGGTGGCTAAATTGAACCAAAACGCCAACATCACAATAGTTAACGTTCGGCCTGCTACGTCGCTGATGATCTCACTGGCCATCAGAGTGTTCGCATCAAGCAGCTCCAATTGTTTCGGATTAGTTTGTGCGAGTTGAGCAGACAAGCCCTGTCGCAGCCACTCAAAATCGACAATATCAAAGTAGGCGCCCCAAAAAAGAAAAGGGGACAACATCAACACAATATAGGTTTGCCAGCCCCAAGCACCACGTTGGTAAAGTGCGAGGAAACAAGCGCTGGGTGAGCGAAATACGTCAACCAGCATCACGAGAGGGTTTGAAGAAGGCGTCATACACTCACCTTAGTTACATCGACATAGAGTTTTAGCTTTTGACCAGGCTGTAGATATTTCTTTTTGCTTAGCCCGTTCCACTTCACGATGTCATTAGATTTAACTTTAAATTTGTTGGCGATGCCGCTGATGGTATCGCCAGATTTCACGTTGTAGAAAACGGTACGGATGATGGCGCCGTCAGAACTGTTTTTCCAGATAACCAGCTTTTGTCCAACACGTAGCGTGTCTCTTGGTCCCATGCCATTCCATTTTGCTAGAGACTGATGGGAGACTTTATTGGCACGCGCGATGCTCCATAAGCTATCACCTGAGCGTACAGTATGGGTGAGCTTATACTGGCCACGTGATTTGGCCTGAGTTTTTGCCAGTCGGTTGGTTGCACTCAGTGTATAGGCTTGATCGTCCTTGGTTGATGTCGGGATCATCAAATGCTGGCCGACACGGATGTTGTATCCGTTAAGGTTGTTAGCACTCTGAATGACTTTCGTTGTGGTGTTGTATCGGGTGGCTAATACACTCAAGCTATCACCGGACTTGACCTTGTAACGAACCACTTTCATGCCTTTGCCACGGTTTTCCGCCACTTTGGCTTTGAACGTGTTGATCTTTCCAACTGGCAGCAACAGTTGATGTGGGCCATCAGGGGCAGTTGCCCACTGGTTGTATGCGGGGTTTAGGCTCTGTAGCTGCTTGACACTGATGCCTGCGTAGTTAGCGGCTATCGCTAAATCCAGTTGTTCCTTAGGATCAACCAGTTCTACTACTGGTCGGTTGGCAATGGCAGGTATATCGATGCCGTATTTATCTTGGTTTGCGATGATATCTGCCAGTGCGAGTAGTTTTGGCACATATCCACTGGTTTCCTTAGGCAGGTCCAGAGAGAAGAAATCGGTTGGCTTACCTAAACGCTTATTCTTGCGAATGGCGCTGGAAACACGGCCACCGCCGCTGTTGTATGCCGCGATTGCATGACTCCAGTTTCCTTCAAAACGTTTGTTCAATACTTCTAAATAATCAAGAGCCGCATCTGTGGAGGCCGCGACATCACGACGCCCGTCATACCAGAAGTTTTGCTTTAATCCGTAATATTTTCCTGTGCCGGGAACAAACTGCCATAGGCCAGCGGCGCTGCCGTGAGAGTATGCAAAGGCATCAAAGGAGCTTTCAACGATAGGCAGAAGAGCAAGCTCTAGCGGCAGGTCACGTTGCTCAATTTTTTCCGTGATCAGGTAAAGAAACGGCTGGGCACGCTCGGAAACGGTTTTAAGATGGTTAGGGTGTTTGAGATACCAAGTACGGTAGTAATCCACCATTTTGTCATCGGGAATCGGGAAATCCAATTGCATGGCAATGCGATGCCAAACATCTTCCTGAGATTGAGGTGTTACAACAGTTTTAGATGACTCTACCGACTCTGAAGGTTTGGTGGTCGGTTCTGAAGAAGTTACCGGTGGTGGATTATTGGTCTCCGGAGAAGCAGTTTTATCGCTCTCTGTCTGCTGGGTAAGCTGACATCCTGTTAGTAGCAGTGCTAATACCCAGCTGTGTTTAACTCGCATTTCACAGCCCTTTTTTTATTTGGCTGCTGATAATACTTGTCTAAATATGGAAGTGACAAGTTGCAAAACGTTAAAATTCGTTCTTCCACTCACGTAACGCCGAAAAAATGGCGAGTGAGTCCGTTTGTTGGGTTCGGTTAGCCACAGAACGCATGACGCTTTGCTGGTCTGTGCGCAGAAAAGGGTTAATCCATTTTTCCTTGCGAATGGTGGTCGGCAGAGTCGGTTTGTTTTGCGCTCGCAGGCGATTCACTTCGTCACGGTATTGCTGCAGTAGTTCGTTGTCTGGTTCTACCGCAAGGGCAAAAGCGACATTGCTGGCCGTGTATTCATGTGCACAGTAAACTTCGGTCTCTTCGGGTAGAGCAACCAGTTTATTGAGCGACGTATGCATTTGTTCCATTGTGCCTTCGAATACGCGCCCGCATCCGGCGGAGAACAGAACATCGCCGCAGAACAGCTTTCCATCGCCAATATAACCAATATGCCCTCGTGTATGTCCTTCTAGGCCCAAAACGAAAAAGATCTCGCCAAACAGTTCGATTTGGTCACCGGCCTCAACGGCGTGGGTCAGTGTTGGCACGGGTTCATTGACTGGGCCTACCACGTCGACATCTGGAAATTGTCTGACTAACTCAGGAACGCCACCGATGTGATCATTATGGTGGTGGGTAATTAAGATCGCCTCTAAGCTTAACTCGTGCTGTTTGAGGTACTCCAACACGGGGGCCGCGTCTCCCGGGTCGACGACAGCACAACGCTGATCGCTATTTTTAATCAGCCAGATGTAATTGTCGTTAAATGCAGGTATGCTTTTGATATCTAACATAGTTGTCTCTCCGGTTACCAAGAGTGAAGCAGGTTAAGTATGAAGCCAGCACGCAGTACTAAGAAGCTCGAAAAGCCTCATTCATGGTCTCAGCTTAAGAATGGTCAATGGGTCAGTGAATCAATACAAACTCGTGTTGATGAATGGTGCCCAAAACTATTTGGCTATCATATGCTTAAGCTGGGTGGGCTGAGCTGCGAGTTAACCAGCTTTAATTGTAATATTCAACACCAAGTTAACCTCGATATCCAGAACCCTTTGCACAATGTGATTGCAGATGGTTATGACCTTCCGTTTCTTGAAAAAAGTTTCGATGCTGTTGTGATGGCGCACCAGCTGGATTATTGCAATGACCCTCATCGAATGTTGAGAGAAGTCGATCGGGTGATGATCGACGATGGCTATTTGATCATCACTGGGTTTAATCCTATTAGTCTCACTGGGTTGGCGAGCCTGATGCCGTGGCGCAAGAATAACTTGCCTTGGAGTGGGCGTATGTTTACCCCGAATCGTATCCGCGATTGGTTGAGTGTCTTGAACTATCAGGTGATTGAGTGCGACAGTTATGCTCTGTTTCCAATGCAGAAATACCGCACAATCTGGACTTGGCTGGAAAACAGTTTAGGGGATTGGGCGTCTCCTATGGGCAGCCTGTACTTTATTGTTGCCCGTAAACGTACCTACCCACTAAAACCTATCAAGCCACACTGGAAGCTAAAACGAAAATTGACGCCGATTGGCGTCAATTACAAAATTTCGAGCAAGCGAAGCAGCTCTAACTAGGCTGATAACCTGTGTCTTCGTCGGTTGGATTTTCAGCGGCAGTCCGGGCGAGTTCATCACACATTTCATTTTCTCGGTGGCCTGCGTGGCCTTTGACCCAGCGCCAGTCTATTTTGTGGCGTCCGGTTTCCGCATCGAGCGCTTTCCATAAATCGGCGTTTTTAACTGGCTTTTTATCGGATGTTTTCCAGTCCCGCTTTTTCCAGTTATGGATCCATTGAGTAATGCCTTGGCGAACGTACTGGCTGTCAGTGGTGAGTATGACGTCACAAGGCTCCTTTAATGCTTGTAGTGCGACTATAGTAGCCATCATTTCCATGCGATTGTTCGTGGTTAGGGTATAACCTTTAGCAAGGGTCTTTTCTACTTGTTTGTAGCGTAAAACAATGCCGTATCCGCCGGGGCCCGGATTGCCTAAGCAAGAACCATCTGTGAAAATTTCCACTTGTTTCGTCATGATTTGATACTATTGGGTTAAGCACATTATTGGCATAGTCTGACACACAATTTGTTATGAATACCAGCAACAATTCCAACCACAATCGCATCGTGGTACTCGATACCGAAACCACAGGTATGAACCGTGAAGGCGGCCCTCATTATCAGGGGCACCGTATTATCGAAATCGGTGCGGTGGAAATCATCAACCGTAAACTGACCGGACGTCATTTTCACGTTTACATTAAACCCGATCGTGAAATTCAGCCTGATGCGGTCGAAGTTCACGGTATCACTGACGAGTTTCTGGTCGACAAACCTGAGTATCAGGATGTCCATAAGGAATTTATCGAGTTTATTAAAGGCGCTGAATTGGTCGCTCACAACGCGCCCTTCGATACCGGCTTTATGGATTACGAGTTTGGTATGCTCGATCCTACAATTGGTAAAACCGACGATTACTGTAAGGTGACCGATACGCTTGCCATGGCGAAGAAAATCTTCCCCGGCAAACGAAACAACCTTGACGTCTTGTGTGACCGCTACGGTATAGATAACTCTCACCGTACCCTCCATGGCGCTTTGCTCGATGCGGAGATACTGGCCGACGTTTACCTGTTAATGACAGGTGGCCAGACATCACTGCAATTTAACCCGGGCAGTGCAGAAGGTAATGTGGGAGGTGAATCAATAAAACGGGCTGCTGGTGGGCGAAAATCGCTAAAGGTTATCCGTGCAACGGCCGATGAACTAGAAGCACATCAAAATCGATTGGATCTGGTGGAGAAGAGCGGAAGCTGTCTCTGGCGTCAGCAGGAGAAGGAATGTTGAGGATTTGGTTTGCCCTGCTGGGCTTGTTAGTCAGTACCTTTGGTTATGCTGAGGAGTCCTCAATGTCGCTGCTCGACAATCGTTTTCGAGTCGACCCAACCATCAAGCAAATTACCTTTGTTATCTATCGTGCGGAGCGCTCACGTCCGGTCGTTCTGGTGCGCCCAGATGGTAAAAAGTACTATGCGTGGCGCAGCCCAGACAATGTCCGTTGGTATCAAGAATCGTCCATGGACATCATCTCGATTGACAATCCCATGCCCGGTCCTTGGCAGGCAATAGGCAAAATCACACCTAAGAATAAAATCATTCTTATCTCCCACCTTGAATTGTCGACGGATACCATGCCGACACGGCTATTTCAAAATGAAGAAATTAAATTTACCGCTCGCTTGACGGCGGATGGCAAACCTTTGGTGCTCAGAGACTTCCTTGAACGAGTCAAGCTGATGGTCACTTTTACCAAGTATGTAGAAAACGAAGAGGAACTGATCAAGGAAGCAAGACCAATTCCCTACACGATTGGTGAGTTTGCTGATGATGGCCGTGGGTTGGATGAAGTGGCAGGGGATGGTGTATTTACTGTTTCTTTGAACATATCCCCAGAACCGGGCAAATATCGTGTACGCATTACATCAGGCAATGGTGTGTTCCTCCGTGCTCAGGAGCAGGAAGTGCTGATTTATCCAACACCGATTGAAACCACTTTTATTCAAAGCCGAGAAGAAGGGAAAGATCACCAAGTGGTTTTCTCTGGGGAGCAGGGGATGATTCAGCCGGGCAGTTTGGCAGCCCAGATTGAGCACAAGTCTCCAGATAATAGCGAAATCTCGGCGGCGGAAAGCGCCTCAGAAGAATCAGAAAAAGTGGTACTGACCATCCCTTATAACGGCGAAATCGGCAATTATTCTTGGATGGGGCAGGTGTTTGCGACTGAAATGGGCTCCGGCCGCCCACTGGCGTTTCCAATCAAAGAACGTACTTATAGTGTGCTTGAAGAAATTGATTTTGCAGAAACGCGTCGACTGCAGGAAGAAGAACGCATGATGCAACAGAAGCTGATGGAAGAAATGCGTTTGATTCAAATGCGAGAAGAAAAACGCACTCGAACCTTCATTATGATTGGGGTCGGAAATGTTGTGATGATTATTCTTGGTTTAGCGGTTTGGTTTGTGATGCGTAAGTTAAGAGCTAAAAAAGAAATGATGCCTGAAATGCAATTGGAAATGCCGAAGAAATAGGATTCGAGGTTACCTCAAAAAAGGGCTGCCAACTCGGCAGCCCTTTTTAGTCAGTGTGAACTTTACGCCACTTCATCCATCTGAGGTGTTATCTCTAGCGGCTTGGCAGCTAAGTCCTTTGGGTCAAAATCATCCACGTTAATGGCATATAAGCGATGCTCTTCTGCTTTGTGCAGTAGTTGTGCATCCGCAGAATCGATAATGCCTTTTTCTAAGCCAATATCTGCGATTAAATCGAGACGTAGGAATGGACGTCGCTCGTTGATGGCTTTACAGACCTTCTTAAATACCGGCTCAGCTTCAAGAATGATGTGTAGTGCCTCTTCAATCTTACCTGCGGCATTGAACTCGCTCGCCTGGAAGTATTGGTTGCGACCCAATCGATCACGTGTCGCTGACGGTGTTTGAAGAATCTGAGCAACTTGGCTATCAACCTTATCGCTTGGCGCTTTACGCACTCGACCAAATGGCAAGATCATCACGCGTAGTACTTTGCCCAGCCATTTGTTCGGGAAGTTAGCAAGGAATTCATCAATCGCTTCTTCTGTCTGCTTCAGGCTATCTTGTAATCCCCAGTGAACCAGTGGAAGATCGTCGGCGATACGGCCATCGCTCTCATAACGTTTGAGTGTTGCTGAGCTGAGATAAAGCTGGCTGAGAATATCACCCAAACGTGCTGATAAACGCTCTTTACGTTTCAGCGAACCACCTAATACGGCCATTGAAATATCTGACAGGAATGCAATGTTCGCACTGTAGCGGTTGAGCTGCTGGTAGTAGCGAGTAGTAGTGTCTTTGACTGGTGCGGATGAGAAACGACCATCAGTGAGACCTAGCCAGAAGCTGCGTACCAGGTTACTCATTGTGAAGCTGACGTGGCCTGCAAGTGCTGCGTCAAACTTATCTAGTGCATCAGAAGCGTCTGAATAAGCCGCATTCATTTCTTCAAGAACGTAAGGATGGCAACGGATAGCGCCTTGACCATAGATGATCATTGAGCGGGTTAAGATGTTTGCCCCTTCAACGGTTACAGCAATAGGTGCGCCTTGGTAGCCACGTGCTAGGAAGTTCGAAGGCCCCATACAGATACCTTTACCGCCCACAATGTCCATGGCATCGATGATGCTCTGCTGACCTCGGTGGGTACAGTGGTATTTTACAATCGCGGAGATAACGGAAGGTTTTTCGCCCAAATCAATACCTGCGACAGTTAGGTTACTGGCTGCATCCATGACGTAGGCGTTACCGCCCAGACGTGCTAATGGCTCTTCCACACCTTCCATCTGACCGATTGGCTGTTTGAACTGGCGGCGAATACGAGCATAAGCCCCTGTAGCGAGCGCTGCCGTTTTAATACCACCTGTAGAGTTAGAAGGAAGTGTAATACCACGGCCAACTGACAGGCATTCAACCAGCATACGCCAGCCTTGGCCAGCCATCTTAGGGCCACCGATGATGAAGTCGAGTGGAACAAACAAGTCTTCACCACGAGTTGGTCCGTTTTGGAAAGGAACGTTCAGTGGGAAATGGCGGTTACCAATCTCAACACCTTTAAGATGGGTAGGAATCAGAGCACAGGTGATGCCCAGCTCTTCCTGTTCACCAAGTAGGCCTTCAGGGTCACGCAGTTTAAAGGCAAGGCCCAGAACCGTAGCAACGGGCGCTAAAGTAATGTAACGCTTGTTCCAGGTTAAGCGCATACCTAGGACTTCTTTGCCTTCCCACTTGCCTTTACACACCACACCGAAGTCAGGGATTGAACCTGCATCAGAGCCAGCTTCAGGGCTGGTTAGGGCGAAACAAGGGATTTCTTTACCTTCTGCAAGGCGAGGTAGGTAGTAATCTTTTTGATCTGTAGTACCGTAATGTTGAAGTAATTCACCTGGGCCTAAAGAGTTAGGTACACCAACGGTAGAAGAAAGAACGCCAGACACGCCGGTCAATTTCTGTAGTACTAAGGACTGGGCATAAGCAGAAAACTCTAAACCACCGTATTTCTTTTTGATTATCATGGCGAAGAACTTGTTGTCTTTGAGGTACTGCCAGACTTCAGGGGGTAAATCTGCCAGTTCGTGCGTCACTTGGTAATCATTCACCATTGCGCAAACCTCGTTTACTGGACCGTCAAGAAACGCTTGTTCCTCGGCAGTGAGCTGAGGGTTTTGAATTGCATGCAGTTTTTTCCAGTCTGGCTTGCCTTTGAACAGCTCGGCTTCCCACCAAACAGTACCAGCATCGAGAGCTTCTTTTTCCGTTTGCGACATCGCTGGTAAGACTTTTTTAAATAAAGTCAGCGCTTTTTGACTGATCAGAGATTGGCGAACGGAAGGAATCGCGATTACCGCAGTGGCTGCGATGAAAAGAATCCAGCTGAGTGAGCCTGCGGTGCCAAGTATAGAAAGCACTGCCAGTGTGGCGGTAAGGGCAGCAATCGACTTCACCAGCGAAGTGCGATGATAGAGACAGATCGCCAGAACTGCAGCAAATCCAAGTATAGAGAGCAAGATGTCCATAGTTAATGTTCCTTGTTCGGCGCTTGATATTCAGATTACGCCGTTATCTAGTAAGAGGTCCAACCAGTTAAAGTGTAATCAAAATATTAAAGAAATGTAAAACCCAAATGTGTTCAAAAAGTGATCTTGGTAGAGTGAAAATTCTAAAAATGAAGAGGCGAGCGCTTTTTGATGGTGCAGAAACGGAATAAAGACGCAATTGTTTGCGGGCAGCTATCGACAGTGAGAATTGTTTGAGTAAACTCTGACTATAACCTTGGCGACGATAAGCGTCGGCCTTTTTCATACAAAATAATTAGAGAAAAACCTATGTACCAGGATCTGATTAAAAACGAACTAACCGAAGCTGCTGACGTACTAAATAAATTCCTTAGTGATGAAAGTAACATCGCACAAATTGAAGCGGCGGCGAAGATGCTCGCTGACTCATTTAAGCAGGGTGGCAAGGTGCTTTCTTGTGGTAACGGTGGCTCACACTGTGATGCCATGCACTTCGCTGAAGAGCTGACGGGTCGTTACCGTGAAAATCGCCCGGGTTTGCCAGGTATCGCTATCTCAGATCCAAGCCACCTATCTTGTGTAAGTAACGACTTTGGTTACGAGTATGTTTTCTCTCGTTACGTAGAAGCGGTTGGTGCGAAAGGCGATGTTCTGTTTGGTCTGTCGACATCGGGCAACTCTGGCAACATTCTTAAAGCGATTGAAGCTGCTCAGGCAAAAGGCATGAAGACGATTGCTCTGACTGGCAAAGATGGCGGTAAAATGGCGGGCTTAGCGGATATCGAAATTCGTGTTCCTCATTTTGGTTACGCTGACCGAATTCAAGAGATCCACATTAAGATCATCCACATTGTGATTCAGTTGATCGAAAAGGAAATGGAAAAGTAATTTTCAAACTGGTTTAGCAAGTGCCAGTGTTGTTTAAGCTGGCACTTAGGTAGTGCAAGGGAGTTTTATAAACCATGTGTGAATTGCTCGGAATGAGCGCCAATGTACCGACAGACATTTGTTTCAGTTTTACTGGCTTGATGCAGCGTGGTGGCAATACCGGCCCTCATCGCGATGGCTGGGGGATCACTTTCTATGAAGGTAAAGGTTTTCGGACGTTTAAAGATCCGAACCCAAGCTGCAAGTCTAAAATTGCTGAATTGGTTCAGAATTATCCGATCAAAAGCTGCGCAATAGTCAGCCATATTCGTCAGGCGAATCGTGGTGGCGTCAATCTAGAGAACACTCATCCATTTACCCGAGAATTGTGGGGACGCTATTGGACTTTTGCTCACAATGGTCAGCTGTCTGATTATCAGGATCTGCATACGGGGCGTCATCGACCTGTAGGCCAGACAGACAGTGAATTGGCTTTCTGTTGGTTGCTTAAGCAGATGGAAGACCGATTCCCAGAACCGCCTCAGGATATGATAGGTGTGTTCCGCTTTGTGGCGAAATGTTGTGAAACCCTGAAAAGTAAAGGGGTGTTCAACATGCTGTTGTCAGATGGTGAATATGTCATGACGTATTGTACCAACCATCTCTACTGGATTACTCGTCGTGCTCCATTTGGTAAAGCTTCTTTAATTGATGAAGACGTCGAGATTAATTTTCAGGAAGAAACGACACCCAATGACGTGGTTTCAGTTATCGCGACGCAGCCGCTAACTGATAATGAAGAGTGGCATCGAATGAAGCCAGGGGAATTTGGCATTTTACATTTTGGTGAGATTATCGATGGCAATGCCGATGAGCTCATTGATGTACCATTTGCTCCGAAAAAGGTCGAAAGTCAGGCGCCAACTGAGCCGTTGGAGTGAGACAACAGATTGGGCTTGATGGAAACTCCAAGTAAAAAAGGCTGATGCAATGCATCAGCCTTTCTGTTTTTAAGCGTTAATCAACTTAAGCCAGTTGAGCTTTAATGTGTTCAACGATGTCAGCCATCGCAACAGGTGTCTTGTCACCAGTGCGGCGGTTCTTGTACTCAAAGTTTCCTTCTTTCATCGAACGATCGCCGATCACGATAGTGTGAGGGATACCGATAAGTTCCATATCAGAGAACATAACACCTGGGCGCTCTTTACGGTCATCGAATAGCACTTCGATACCCATAGCCGTCAATTCAGCATACAGCTTCTCAGCCGCTTCTTTTACTTCTTCTGACTTGTGCATGTTCATAGGAACGATAGCCACTTGGAAAGGTGCTAGTGCGTCTGGCCAGATGATGCCGTACTTGTCATGATTTTGCTCAATCGCAGAAGCAACAACACGGGAAACACCGATGCCGTAACAACCCATCTCTAGAATAACGTTCTTACCGTCTGGACCAAGAACTCCACAGTTCATGGCTTGTGAGTAAACGTTACCTAGCTGGAAGATATGACCCACTTCGATACCACGTTTTAGTGCGATAGTACCTTTACCACAAGGGCTTGGATCGCCTTCAACTACGTTACGCAAATCTTCAACTTGGCTTAGCTCAACATCACGACCCCAGTTGATACCGAAGTAGTGTTTGCCGTCAATGTTAGCGCCCGCGCCAAAGTCACTCATGACTGCTACAGAGCGATCAACGATGAATGGCAGTTCAAGACCCACAGGGCCTAGTGAGCCAGGGCCAGCACCGATTAGACCACGGATCTCTTCTTCTGTTGCCATCTCTAGAGGAGCTGCAACTTGAGGAAGGTTTTCCGCTTTCACTTCGTTCAGTTCGTGGTCGCCACGGATGATAAGCGCAATTAGGTCAGCTTCAACTTCATCAGACGCCTTAACAAATAGAGTCTTAACGGTTTTCTCAACTGCTAGACTGTGTTGCTCGACTAACTCTGCGATGGTTTTCGCGTTTGGTGTATCAACAAGTTCCATCTCTTGAGTTGGAGCAGCAGCTTCGTCAGCCAGAGCTAGCGCTTCAGCTTTTTCGATGTTCGCTGCGTAATCCGATTCAGTAGAGAATGCAATCAGATCTTCACCGCTTTCTGCTAGTACGTGGAACTCTTGAGAACCGCTGCCGCCGATTGCGCCAGAGTCAGCCAGTACCGGACGGTACTCAAGACCCATGCGGTCAAACGCTTTACAGTAAGCATCGTGCATCGCATCGTAAGACTTCTGCAGACCTTCTTTATCGATATCAAAGCTGTACGCATCCATCATGCAGAATTCACGTGCACGCATTACGCCGAAACGTGGGCGGCGCTCATCACGGAACTTAGTTTGAATTTGGTACAGGTTTAGCGGTAACTGCTTGTAAGAGCTTACTTCATTGCGCACAAGGCTAGTGATGACTTCTTCAGCGGTAGGGCTAAGAACAAACGGACGAGTATGACGGTCAGTAAAGCGAAGTAGCTCAGGACCCATCTTTTCGCTGCGGCCTGTCTCTTCCCATAGTTCAAACGGCTGAACAACGGGCATCAAAGTTTCGACTGCGCCTGCATTGTCGATTTCCTGACGAACGATGTTTTCGACTTTACGCAGTACACGTAGACCGGTAGGTAGCCAGGTGTATAGACCTGAAGCCAGCTTACGGATCATACCTGCACGTAGCATGAGCTGGTGGCTCACTACTTCTGCGTCGTTTGGAGTCTCCTTCAGAGTAGAAAGAAGATAATTACTGGTACGCATTAAATTTATCCGTTTATTTAAGTTAGATACTCTAGCCAGAACGAGCTCGAGTAAAGAGATCCCATCAAGGGAAAATAGTTAGCCGCCTATAATATCAGCCAATTGGCTTTGTCAAAAGCGTTCAATGTTCGTAACCGTCACTAAGTTGCCTTCAACACGAAATTTCACGTTCAGATCGAATAGATTTACCGCGTATTCCTTATTGTCCGGCTTGTTTTTCTTATAAGCGGGACGAGGATCTTGAGCCAGTACTTGTTCAATAACCAAAGAGATGTGTTGGCTGTCAGGAAGGGGGCTGAGCGTCGCTAACGCGCTATCGGTGAATATGACTTCTGAGGTGGATGGCGCTTCGTCGGCATAACCACTACTGCTGTCAATAATGGCATCTGAGTATTCGACGTAAGGTTTGACGTCGATAACAGGAGTACCATCAACTAAGTCAACACTTCCAAGCTCGATATAAAATTGGTCACCACACTGTGATACGCCTTTAAGCTCGACCGCAGACATGCCAATCCCATTTGGCCTGAATGTCGAGCGTGATGCGAACACGCCAATGCGTTCGTTTCCGCCCAGCCTTGGTGGGCGTACTGTCGGTTTCCATCCGGCCTGCAAATGCTGATCGAACATAAACAACAGCCATAGGTGGCTAAACTGCTCGATGCCTCTGATTGCTTCTGCACAATTTGCGTCGCCCACTAAACGAAGTCTCGCTTTTGCCTCAGGCACCAGTCTAGGCTGCCTTGGTACGGCAAACTTCTCTTTATAAGGACTTTCAATAAAACCAATCGGCTCCACAGAATACATTTGTTTTCTCTCAAATACAGTGATTCGCAAAAAGTATCACAAAAAGGGTAGTAAAACCTTTTGATAATGATTATCATTTATTATGTTATAACATAACAGTTAATGGAGAGGTAATTATGCAACCTAATATTCACCCTGATTACAGAACCGTCGTTTTTCATGACACAAGTATTGATGAATACTTCTTGATTGGCTCAACGCTGCAAACACAACGCACGATCGAGTGGAAAGATGGCAAGACGTATCCGTACTTCACGATTGAAGTTTCATCAAAATCCCATCCTTTCTATACCGGCAAACAGCGTGTTATTCATCAGGAAGGTCGAGTAGCTAACTTCAAGCGTCGATTTGGTCAATTCTCGAAAGGAGGTAAGTAAATGAAAGTCGTGAAGTCTCTGAAAAGTGCCAAGAGCCGCCACCCTGATTGTCAGATTGTAAAAAGAAGAGGGCGGTTATACGTAATATGTAAAACTAATCCCAGATTCAAAGCTGTCCAAAAATAGCGAATGCATTATAAATTTCTATGATTCTATGTAATTTATAATTCTAATGATTGTTATATATGTGGATGAAACTGCTGGTTTTTTGTTTTTTTAGCGTTAAATATAATGATCTGGATAACACTTTATTACATTTTCGATTTCTAATTGACCTCTTTGTCGAGTAACCTGCGCGAGTTTTGTGGCAGCTCGTCACAATGACGCGCAGGAATAACTACAAGGAGGGAACAGATGAGTTCATCTGCTTCGATTAAACAAAACTCGCCTAAGAGGCCGATATTTACGCGCTTCTTAGATACAGTCGAATATTTGGGGAACCTGTTACCCCACCCGATCACACTTTTCGCCATCTTCTGTGTTGCTATATTAGTAGCTTCCGGTATTGCTGGTTACTTTGAAGTGGCGGTGGCAGACCCTCGTCCGGAAGGCGCACCTGGTCGTGCGGCTGACGGTATGATTCAGGTTGTCAGCTTATTAAATGCTGATGGTCTTGAGTTGATTGTTACCAATCTGGTTAAAAACTTTGTCGGCTTTGCGCCATTGGGCACTGTATTAGTTGCACTACTAGGTGTCGCGGTTGCTGAATATTCAGGTCTACTGTCTGCTGCAATGCGTGGTTTGGTGATGGGTGCTTCGAAGAGCATGGTCACTGTCACGGTAGTATTTGCTGGTATCATTTCTAATACGGCATCTGAGCTAGGCTATGTGGTACTTATCCCACTAGCGGCTATGCTGTTCCACTCTTTAGGTCGTCACCCTCTTGCGGGTCTGGCAGCTGCATTTGCAGGTGTATCGGGCGGCTATTCAGCAAACTTACTAATCGGTACCGTTGATCCACTGCTTTCTGGTATTACAGAAACTGCAGCACAAATGATCGACCCGACTTACACGGTTGGCCCAGAAGTTAACTGGTACTTCATGTTTGTTTCTACTTTCTTCATCGCTGGTATGGGTGCCTTCGTAACGGAGAAAATCGTTGAGCCTAAATTAGGTAAATACAACGAAGAAGAAGCGTCAGAAGATTTGTCCAACGATTCAATGGGCAAGCTGACAGACGTTGAGAAGAAAGGTCTGAAAATGGCTGGCCTAGCGGTACTTGCGGTTTCTGCTCTACTTGCTTGGACAATCGTTCCAGCAGATGGAATTCTTCGTTCAGACGCAGGCACGGTTGCGGGGTCTCCATTCCTGAAAAGTATCGTTGCTTTCATCTTTGTCTTCTTTGCTATCCCTGGCCTTGTTTACGGTAAGGTAATTGGCACAATGAAGAATGATCGCGACGTGATTGACGCGATGTCTAAGTCAATGTCTTCAATGGGTATGTACATTGTACTGGTGTTCTTCGCGGCTCAATTTGTCGCGTTCTTCAAGTGGACTAACTTTGGTCAGGTGTTCGCGGTAGCAGGTGCAGACTTCCTACAGAGCATTGGTTTGACTGGCCCTATGTTGTTCTTCGCCTTCATTCTGATGTGTGGTTTCATCAACCTGATGATCGGTTCAGCTTCTGCACAATGGGCTGTGACTGCACCAATCTTCGTACCTATGCTGATGCTAGTCGGTTACGCGCCTGAAACGATTCAAGCGGCATACCGTATCGGTGACTCAACGACCAACATCATTACACCAATGATGAGCTACTTTGGTCTGATTCTGGCCGTTGCATCGCGCTACATGAAGAACCTTGGTATTGGTACGCTGATTGCGACCATGTTGCCTTACTCAATCTGCTTTATCGTGGGTTGGAGTCTACTGTTCTATCTATGGGTATTCGTATTTGGCTTGCCAGTTGGTCCTGGCGCAGCAACTTACTACACACCATAACGTATTATCGAACGACAAAACCGGAGCCCAGTGCTCCGGTTTTTTGTTTTTGGTATTGTGAGTAGACCTGAGACCGTACAACTTGCGATATCTAGTGGATAAGGGGGATGAGAGAGCCAATGGAAGTAACAATTAGAGAAGTCAAAATCGAGGATGCTGATGGTGTTCGTGGTGTATTAAACCCAATCATTGAGCAAGGCAAATTTACCGTGATTGATACCCCGTTTTCACTTGCCCAAGAGCAGGACTTTATACGCCAGTTTCCTGAGCGAGGCGTCTTTAATGTTGCAGTATCAGAGAATCAACAGGTGCTAGGGTTTCAGAATGTAGAGCCGTTCGCGTCCTATACTCAGGCCTTTGCCCATGTAGGAATTATCGGTACCTATGTGGATGGGCAGTTTCGAGGGATGAAGATCGCCAGTCGTCTATTTGCTGAGACGTTTGCAGCGGCAAGAAATAAGGGATACGAAAAGCTGTTTGCTTACGTTAGAGAAGATAATCCAACGGCGTTAGCGGCGTATCTTAATCAGGGCTTTGAAGTGATAGGGACGGCAAAGAAGCACGCTTATGTGCAAGGTCAGTACATAGATGAAGTGCTGATTGAGAAATTCCTTTGAACAATAATCAAAAAGCTGAAAGAAAAAGGGCTGACGCAGTAACGTCAGCCCTTGTTTAATTCGGCGAGTAAGTGATTACCAACCTTTAACTACGCCACCTTTAAAGATGTCTGAAGCGGCTGTGTATACTTCGTCTGTCTGGTAAGACTTAACAAAGTTTTGTACGTTTTCAGCTTTGACGTTATCTTCACGCGCAACAATCAGGTTTACGTATGGAGACTCTTTGTCTTCAACAAAGACGCCATCTTTTTGTGGTGTCAGGTCAATTGAGCTTGCGTAAGTCGTGTTGATGATAGACAGAGCTACATCGTCAAGAGAACGAGGAAGCTGAGCGGCATCTAGCTCAACAATGGTGATGTTTTTTGGGTTCTCTGCGATATCACGTACAGTTGCCAGTAGGCCAACGCCGTCACGTAGTTTAAGCAGGCCTTGTTGTTCAAGAAGCAGTAGAGAACGACCTAAGTTGGTTGGATCGTTTGGCACTGCGATACGTGCACCATCTTGAATTTCATCAACCGATTTTACTTGCTTAGAGTAACCAGCGATAGGGTAAACAAACGTATTGCCCGCAATCGTTAGCTTGTAACCACGGTCAGTCACTTGCTGATCTAGGTATGGTTTATGCTGGAACGCGTTGATGTCGATAGAGCCATCATCCAGAGCTGCGTTTGGCGTTACGTAATCTGTGAAAGTCACTAGCTCTACATCCAGACCGTATTTTTCTTTTGCAACTTTAGCTGCGACTTCTGCTACTTGAGCTTCAGCTCCCGCCATAACACCAACTTTAATCTTGCTGGTATCTGCTTGTTTTTCACCACATCCTGATAGGACAAGTGCAGTTGCAACTGCTGCGATGGCGAGTAGACCTTTTAATCCAAATTTCATGACTTTCTCCTTATTCTGTATCTGTAAATTTATTATCTGTGATCGACGCGGCGCACAATTGCATCGCCGATAGACTGAATGATTTGTACCAAAACAATAAGCATCACCACGGTTACTGCCATGATAACTACATCATAGCGATGGAAGCCGTAACGAATGGCGACATCACCTAAGCCGCCGCCACCAACCGTTCCGGCCATGGCTGAATAGCTGACTAAAGTGACCAACGTGATGGTGACTGAGTTGACTATGGTTGGCATTGCTTCAGGAAGCAGAACCTTGTTGACGATTTGCATCGGAGTAGCGCCCATCGATTGAGCCGCTTCCACTAAGCCTGTTGGTACTTCCAACAAAGCACCTTCAATAAGGCGAGCAACAAATGGGATGGCGCCGATAGTCAACGGTACGATAGCTGCTGTAGTACCAATAAAAGTGCCGACCAGAATTTTAGTGACTGGAATGATGGCAACCATTAATACTAGGAATGGCACTGAGCGGCCAACGTTGACGACAGCGCCTAGAATGCTATTAAGTTTGGTGTTCTCAAGTAGGCCACCTTTCTTCGTTGTATGAAGAATAACGCCGAGTGGGATACCAACGGCAAAGCCAACAATACCTGCCACTGCGACCATGTAGATGGTTTCCCAAGTCGCACCGATTAAAAGGTTACTGTTGAGGCTCAGCCACTCAGAAATTGTGTTAAAGGACATAACCCAGTACCTCTACTTTTACATTGTGTTCACGGAGGAATTCGATTGCCGCGTTGTCATCTTGCTCGTTACCAAACAGCTCAGCGACCATCATGCCGAATTTAACGCCACCGGCGTAATCAAGATCAGAGCTTAGAATGCTGACATCAATATTAAATTTACGCGCGATCTGGCTGACGAGTGGCGCGTCTACAGTTGCACCAGTAAACTCAAGTCGAACTAATGGGTAGCTACCTTCAACGCGAGTCTCTTGCAGTCGCGCCTGATAATCATCAGGAATAGATAGATCAAGCGTAGAACGGATGAACTCATGAGCCAGCTCTGTTTTCGGGTGAGCAAAGATTTCACCTACCGTGCCTTTCTCGACCAGTTCTCCGCCACCAATGATCGCCACTTCATGGCAGATACTCTTTACCACGTCCATTTCGTGGGTGATGAGCAGCATAGTGATATTCAGCTTACGGTTAATCTCTTTAAGCAGTTCGAGAATAGACTGCGTTGTCGCAGGGTCCAAAGCGCTGGTTGCCTCGTCACACAGCAATACTTTTGGATCAGAAGCCAGAGCTCGTGCGATAGCCACACGCTGCTTTTGGCCACCACTCAGGTTAGAAGGGTAGCTTTCGTGTTTATCAGAGAGGCCTACCAGTTTGAGCAGCTCGGTGACTTTCTCATCGATTTGAGCCTTATCTTTGCCTGCAAGCTCTAGGGGTAGAGCAACATTATCGAACACAGTACGTGAAGATAGCAGGTTAAAATGCTGGAAGATCATGCCGATGTTACGGCGCGTTTCACTCAGTTCAGATTTGGACTGCTTGGTAAGATCTATACCGTCAACAATGATCGAGCCCGACGTTGGCGCTTCCAGCATATTGACACATCGAATAAGCGTACTTTTCCCTGCTCCTGATGAGCCAATTACACCGAATATCGTCCCCTGAGGGATATGAAGGTTGATGTCCTTCAGGGCATGTATCTCTTTGCTTCCTTGAAGAAATACCTTGTTTACTTGATTAATTTCTATCATCGAGAAATCCGCTATCAGACTGCTTTGGGAAAAAGTAGATAATTTTGAACTACCTCTCATTTAGTAGAGGATGCTATGGCTTTGCATTAATTGTGTCAATAGATATTTTTACGGCTAGACGTCTAAACGTTTATTTCAATCAAACAGATTAGTAATTAGATAGTGATGAAAGAAATAAAGCGTGTAATAATTCTGGTAATAAATAGTAGACAGAGAAGCAAATTTTGGCGAAACCAGCAGTCTTTTTGGATCGTGATGGCGTAATCAACGTCGACCACGGATATGTTCATGACGAGCACGACTTTGAATTTATTGATGGCGTGTTTGAATCGACGAAAAAGCTCAAAGAGATGGGCTATATGCTTGTATTGGTGACCAACCAGTCTGGGATTGCTCGTGGTAAATTCAGTGAAGATCGTTTCCTTTCACTAACGCAGTGGATGGATTGGAACTTTGTTGATCATGGCGTTGAATTTGATGGTTTCTACTATTGTCCACACCATGCGGAACATGGTCAGGGTAAGTACAAAGAAGATTGCAATTGCCGCAAACCTAAGCCTGGCATGTTCATTTCGGCTCGTGACTTTCTCAAAATCGATATGGCGAATTCTGTTATGGTCGGCGACAAGGCTGAGGATATGATGGCCGCAGAAGCCGCTGAAGTGGGTACGCGTATTTTAGTACGTACTGGCAAGCCTGTTACGGAAAAAGGTGAGGCGAATGCCTCTGTTGTACTGGACAGTATCAAAGAAGTCCCTGCCTACTTAGCGAAGTAAATTATCGAGAAAAGAGGTCGCTTGAGGCGGCCTTTTTTCTATTGGAGAGTTTGGATGAAAATGAATGCTTTGTTAGCGTTTCTGGCTGGAACGACACTATTTGGTTGCAGCCACTCAGCGATTGAGCGCGAAGCAGATGACACTTATCAATTCGTGACCTACCAGTGTGAATCAAACAAGCAGTTTGAGGTCGCCTATCTGATTGAAGAGCAAGCAGCGCTTTTACGTTTGCCTAAACATGACTACCGCCTCACTCAGGTCCCATCTGGTTCTGGTGCAAAATACATCCTAGATAATGGAACAAAACCGATTCTAAATCCGGTAACTTTACACACCAAAGGCGATGATGCGCGGTTAGAATTAGGCAGAGTCGTTTACAAAAACTGTAAAACCCAATAGCGTTAATCTTCTGTACACTCTGCTTTGTCAATTGAGCGAATCCACAGCATTATGAATAAAAAACTGACCATCCTTGATATTGCGAAACTTTCTGGCGTTGGTAAATCTACGGTTTCCCGTGTGTTAACTAATGATCCTAAAGTCAAACCGGAAACTCGTGCCAAAGTTGAGCGTGTGATTGAAGAGTCTGGCTATGTGCCTTCTAAGTCGGCGCAAGCGATGCGTGGCGGCAGTCAGAAAGTGGTTGGGGTTATCATTTCGCGTCTTGATTCGCCATCGGAAAACAAAGCTGTCAGCAGCATGCTGCAAGTTCTCTACAGTAACGGCTATGATGCGGTGATCATGGAAAGCCAATTTGACCGCAAGATGACCAATGAGCATCTCGACGTCCTACGCAGACGCAATGTTGACGGCGTGATTGTGTTTGGCTTTAGTGATTTTGACATTGAACGTCTCTCTAGTTGGCAACATCGTTCACTGGTGATTGCTATGGATACCGACGCAACCTCATCGATAAACTACGACAATACAGGCGTCATTCGCTGTGCACTGGAACACCTTCAGCGCCAATCGGTGAATGAGATTGCTTTTATTGGTGTTGATCCTTCAGACCGAACTACTGGGCAGATTCGTCTCAATGCATACTTAGATTGGTGTTCAGAGCAGCGATTATCCCCTAACTACCAAACAGGTCACCTTCATCACGAAAGCGCTTATCAGCTGGTGGATAAAGTGTTGAATCCAACCACCCAGGCAATTGTGTGTGCCAGTGATACTTTGGCACTCGGTGTAATTAAGCGTCTTCAGGAGTTGGATAGGGAAGACGTGATGGTGACTGGTGTCGGTGGTAATGAGCTGCTGTCTTTTCTATTTCCGAGAGTATTCAGTATTGACCCGGGTTATGCTCAGGCTGGAGAAAGAGCTGCCAAGCTATTGATTTCTCAGCTTAATGGAGAGTCTGAACTGGTGCACCTTACTCAGGAACCAATCCTGAGTTAAGCCTCTCTTTTCTCTATGGTTTAAAATTATACTGTGATCTCATTCAATTAATGGGATTGTTCCCATTTATCTGTTTCGATAGATTTGACAATATAATAAATACAAATTGGGAATGTTCCCAAATTAATTATAACTAACCTTTTGATCAGAGAGTTCTGATCTGAACGAGAAACCAATTTAGGGTGGACAAGGATATGAGTAAGATTGCGAAACAAGAGGTTGAGCGTCTGATAGAACTGGTTGGCGGTCGCGATAACATCGCCAGTGTAAGCCACTGTCTGACGCGCCTTCGCTTTGTATTAAATGACACAAATAAAGCCGATACCAAAGCACTGGAAGCACTGCCGCTCGTGAAAGGCTGTTTCACTAATGCGGGTCAGTTTCAAGTTGTTGTCGGTACTGAAGTTGATGAAGTGTATAAAGTTCTGATTGAACTGTCGGGTAAGTCTGAAGCGTCGAAAGATGAATCCAAACAGGCTGCACGTCAGAATATGAACATTTTGGAACGTGGTATCTCCCATCTTGCTGAAATCTTTGTACCACTGTTACCAGCAATCATTACAGGTGGTTTGATCTTGGGCTTCCGCAACGTGATTGGCGACATCAAGATGTTTGATGGTCAATCATTGACGGAAATCAGCCAGTTCTGGGAGACCGTTCACAGCTTCCTATGGTTAATTGGTGAAGCTATTTTCTTCTTCCTGCCTGTTGGCGTCTGTTGGTCAACAGTGAAGAAACTCGGTGGTACACCGATTCTCGGCATTACACTTGGTGTCACTTTGGTCTCCCCTCAACTGATGAATGCGTATCTGATTGGTAAGCAAGTGCCAGAAGTGTGGGACTTCGGCTTATTTGCTATCGAGAAGGTGGGCTATCAGGCTCAGGTTATTCCAGCCATGTTAGCGGGTATCGCGTTGGCGTTTATCGAAACGAACCTTAAGCGTATTGTTCCTTCTTACCTATATTTGGTTGTTGTTCCTTTCGTTTCTATCATCGTTTCTGTTGTATTGGCGCACTCTCTGATTGGCCCGTTCGGTCGCGTATTGGGTGATGGTGTGGCGTTTGCCGCGAAAGCAGCAATGACGGGTGATTTCGCTGTGATTGGTTCAATGGTGTTTGGCTTCCTGTATGCACCTTTGGTGATTACCGGTATTCACCATACAACCAACGCTGTTGATCTGCAGTTGATGCAAGACCTAGGTGGTACTCCAATCTGGCCTTTGATTGCACTGTCTAACATTGCTCAGGCATCAGCGGTTGTCGGTATCATCATCATCAGTAAGAAACACGGTGAGCGTGATATCTCAGTACCTGCGGCTATCTCTGCTTATCTAGGTGTCACCGAGCCAGCGATGTACGGTATTAACCTTAAATACAAATTCCCAATGCTGAGTGCGATGATCGGTAGTGCTATTGCTGCAGCGATCTGTGGTAGTGCAGGTGTGATGGCTAATGGCATCGGTGTGGGTGGCCTGCCGGGCATTTTGTCTATCCAACCACAATTCTGGGGCATCTACGCGATTGCAATGCTGGTGGCGATTGCACTGCCAGCAGTACTGACCCTGTTCTTCTACAAGCGTGCACAAATGAAAGGCGAGCTAGAGCCTGCAAACGCTTAAGCTCAAACAAAAAGGAGCGATCGCAATTCGGCGATCGCTTCTGCTATTTTTTCGATTTTTTATTTTTTGGTAAGTGAGTTTAGCAATGACAACAATCACAAATGATGCGAACTGGTGGAAAACGGCTTCGATATATCAGATTTACCCGAAGAGCTTCTGTGATAGCGGCAGTAAAGGAACAGGAGATATTAAGGGCATCATTTCTAAGCTCGATTACTTAAAATTGCTCGGTATTGATGCCATTTGGCTAACACCAGTCTATCAGTCTCCGATGATTGATAATGGTTATGACATCTCAGACTACTACGCTATTAACCCTCAGTTTGGCAGCATGGAGGATTTTGATTGTCTACTGAGTGAAGCGCACCAGCGCGGTATTCGCATCATCATGGACATTGTCGTTAACCACACTTCTACCGAGCACGCTTGGTTCCAATCTGCGCTGGGGGATAAGAGTAGCCCATACCGTGATTACTACATTTGGAAAGATCCGGTTGCAGGTGACGTTCCAAACAACTGGCAGTCCAAGTTTGGCGGAAGTGCTTGGGAAATGGATGAGCAAACGGGCCAGTATTTTCTGCACCTCTTTGCCAAAGAGCAAGCGGATCTTAATTGGGAGAGCCCGACAGTTCGTGAGGAAGTGAAAAAGGTCATCAGCTTCTGGGCTGAGAAAGGAGTGGATGGCTTCCGTCTTGATGTGATTAACCTAATTTCTAAGCAGCAAGATTTCCCGAATGATGATATTGGTGACGGTCGCTGCTTTTACACAGATGGCCCTCGTGTACATGAATACTTGCAGGAAATCAGCGAAGCTGTGTTCCAAAAATATGGCAGCGTTACGGTTGGCGAAATGTCGTCTACCACATTGGAACACTGCCAGCAGTATTCCAATGTGGATAACAAAGAACTGTCGATGGTGTTTAACTTCCACCATCTCAAAGTGGATTACCCAAATGGCGAGAAATGGACCAAAGCGCCTTTTGATTTCTCACAACTAAAACAGATCTTTAACCATTGGCAAACAGGATTGAACGGCAAAGGTTGGGGAGCACTGTTCTGGTGTAATCATGATCAGCCACGTGTTGTTAGCCGCTTAGGCGATGACAAAAATTATCGAGTGGAATCCGCCAAAATGTTGGGAGCCTCTGTCCATATGATGCAAGGCACACCATACATTTATCAAGGGGAAGAGATTGGGATGACCAATCCCGGCTATAGCTCGATAGAGCAATACCGTGATGTGGAAAGCACCAATATGTATGACATCATGGTCAACCAGCAAGGTGTCAGTAACGAAGAGATGATAGATATTCTGGCTCAGAAGTCCCGTGACAACTCACGTACACCAATGCAATGGAATGACGAGCAGTATGCTGGTTTCTCTCAGGCTCAACCTTGGTTGGCGGTGGCAGAAAATTATCCTCAAGTGAACGCAGCTAAAGCCGTTGATGACAGTGACTCGGTTTTTTACTTCTATCAGAAGTTAATTCAATTGCGCAAAGAGATTGAAGTGATCACGACAGGGGACTATCAAGATCTGTATCCGAATCACGACCAGATCTTTGGCTATCAACGTAAGAGCGCCAAACAGACGCTGATTTGTCTCAACAACTATTATGGCGTGGAAGCACAATGTGCACTACCAGAGTCCTTCAAGGTGGACTGTGCTAAATATGTATTAGGCAACTACGCTTTGCCTGAATCCGTTGCTCAAACTCAAACTCTACGTCCTTACGAGACACGCATTATTTTGATTGAAGAGTAAACACACCCCCTATAGTGTTTTCTTCATTGCCTCGCTTGTGCGGGGCATTTTTTATGCGTAACTGGAAAGTAGAAACGAAAAAAGCCAGCTCAATGAGCTGGCTTTTTGCTGATATGGTGGAGGGGGACGGATTCGAACCATCGAAGGCAGTGCCAGCAGATTTACAGTCTGATCCCTTTGGCCACTCGGGAACCCCTCCAGGGTATTTTTATCCTTAACTGATGTTTTCCCAACACAACAATCAAGCGTTCAATATGGTGGAGGGGGACGGATTCGAACCATCGAAGGCAGTGCCAGCAGATTTACAGTCTGATCCCTTTGGCCACTCGGGAACCCCTCCAGGGTATTTTTATCCTTAACTGATGTTCTCCCAACACAACAATCAAGCGTTCAATATGGTGGAGGGGGACGGATTCGAACCATCGAAGGCAGTGCCAGCAGATTTACAGTCTGATCCCTTTGGCCACTCGGGAACCCCTCCAGGGCTTTTTATCCTTAACTGACGTTTTCCCAACGCATCAATCAAGCATTTAATATGGTGGAGGGGGACGGATTCGAACCATCGAAGGCAGTGCCAGCAGATTTACAGTCTGATCCCTTTGGCCACTCGGGAACCCCTCCAGGGTATTTTTATACTTAAGAAATGATTTCCCAACACATCACTCAAGTGCGGAGCGCATCATAGCAAACTCGCTAAACCTGTAAAGCCTTTTCTTATGATTTTGAATTGAATGCTGGCTTTTTGGGCAAAGATGCCAGTAATTAACCTAAAAGCTCACGTAATCAACGTCTAAACTTACAGTTTATTGCTCTCTCTTTACATTACTTGACGTTTCCAGCGCGGTTTAACGAGTACAATGTACGGAGTTTTTTGAGGCAGAATTTAAACATGAAAAATAAAATTATTCTGAGCGTTTTGTCGTTGTCTATTCTAGCCGCAGCACCTGCAGTGCAAGCTAAACGACAAGGTCCACAGACAGTTACTGTGGTGACTGAACAGGTCCAGGTTCATCAAGTTTCTCAGTCCCTGTCTTTAGTTGGAAAGCTGGAAGCTGAGCAATCTGTTGTGGTCTCTTCGGAAGTGACCGGAAAGGTGGATGTCATTGCCGTTAAGGCGAATCAGGAAGTCAAACAAGGCCAGATGCTGATTCAGCTTAATGACGATAAAGCCCGAGCCAGTGTAGCGGAGGCTCAAGCGTACCTTAAAGATGAAGAGCGTAAGTTGCGAGAATTTGAACGTCTGGTGGCACGCAATGCGATTACTCAGACAGAAATAGACGCGCAGAAAACCAGTGTAGAAATCGCGAAAGCACGTCTTGATGCCGCGAATGCTAACTTGAGTGACTTACATATTACAGCACCGTTTTCCGGCACCGTGGGCTTCGTGGATTTCAGCTTAGGCAAAATGGTCAGTGCTGGTGATGAGTTAGTGGCACTGGATGATCTTTCAGTAATGCAGTTAGATTTACAAGTGCCGGAGCGCTATCTATCTCAGATCTCTAAAGGCATGAAAGTGACAGCAAAGACGGCAGCATGGAATGATGCTGTCTTCAGTGGTGAAGTTGTTGGTATCGATTCACGAATCAATGAAGAAACCCTTAACTTGAGGGTTCGTATCCACTTTGACAATCCGAAACAAAGCCTCAAACCAGGTATGTTAGTGGCTGCGGATATGGATTTTCCTCCAATGGAAGCGCCGATTATTCCTGTTCAAGCACTCGAATATTCTGGCACCAAACGTTACGTCTACGTAGTTGGAGATGACAACAAAGCGGTTCGCACTGAAGTCTTCTTAGGCGCTCGTATCGGCAACCAGGTCGTGATTGAAAAAGGCTTGGATATCGGCCAGAAAATCGTTGTTCAAGGCATAGTGAATATGCGCGATGGCGTGGCCGTGAATGAACTGGGTGAAGATGGCAAACCACTGAGTAATAAGCAAGAAGGTAATAGCTAATGTGGTTATCTGATGCTTCAGTAAAACGACCTGTTGCGGCGGTTGTTCTCAGCTTGCTGCTGTGTGTATTTGGTATTGTCTCTTTCAGTAAACTGGCGGTACGCGAAATGCCGGATATTGAAAGTCCGGTTGTTTCAATCAGTACTCGTTATGAAGGCGCTTCAGCGACCATTATTGAAAGCCAAATTACGTCTGCACTGGAAGATCAGCTTTCTGGTATCAGCGGTATTGACGAAATTGAATCGACCACGCGTAATGGCAGTTCACGAATCACGATTACTTTTGAGCTCGGGTATGATCTCAATACTGGTGTCAGTGACGTTCGGGATGCGGTTGCACGTGCGCAGCGTTCCTTGCCTGATGAGGCGGATGATCCGATTGTTTATAAGAATAATGGCTCCGGTGAAGCGTCTCTCTACATCAATCTGAGTTCTTCAGAAATGGATCGGACGCAGTTGACGGATTATGTTGACCGAGTCCTACTCGACAGATTCAGTTTGATCTCAGGTGTAAGTTCGGTGGACGTGTCTGGTGGCTTGTACAAAGTCATGTACGTTAAGCTGAAACCTGCTCAGATGGCGGGGCGTGGAGTCACAACGTCTGACATTACTGCGGCACTCAACAACGAAAATATTGAAAGCCCGGGCGGCGAGGTACGTAACGATCAGATCGTAATGTCGGTTCGTACTGCTCGCAGCTACAGCGTGGCTGAAGATTTTGAATATTTGGTGGTCAAGCGCGCCAGTGACAATACCCCCATCTACCTGAAAGATGTGGCTGATGTCTATATTGGCGCGGAGAACGAAAACTCGACCTTTAAGAGTGATGGTGTTGTTAACGTCAGCATGGGTATTGTGCCTCAATCGGACGCTAACCCGCTTGAAGTGGCGGACTTAGTGCATGATGAAGTGGAAAAAATCCAGCAGTTCCTTCCATCAGGAACTCGTCTTGCCATCGACTATGATTCAACCGTTTTTATTGAGCGTTCGATAGCGGAAGTGTATAGCACTCTGTTTATTACCGGTGGTCTGGTCATTCTCGTGCTGTACATATTCATTGGTCAGGCACGAGCCACGCTGATCCCAGCAGTAACGGTGCCTGTTTCTTTGATTTCATCCTTCATGGCCGCTTACTACTTCGGTTTTTCCATCAACCTTATCACGCTGATGGCGCTGATATTGTCGATTGGATTGGTGGTCGATGACGCCATCGTGGTGGTGGAGAACATCTTCCACCATATCGAGCGGGGTGAAAAACCGCTGTTGGCGGCATACAAAGGGACACGTGAAGTTGGCTTTGCCGTTGTGGCGACAACTCTGGTACTGGTCATGGTTTTCCTGCCCATCTCGTTTATGGATGGTATGGTCGGCCTGCTGTTTACCGAGTTTTCGGTACTGTTGGCGATGTCGGTGATTTTCTCATCACTGATTGCATTGACTCTGACTCCAGTACTGGGCAGCCAACTATTAAAGGCTAACGTGAAACCAAACCGCTTTAACCGTTTCATCGATCGCATGTTTGGTCGTCTGGAAAACGGTTACCGTAAAGTATTGCGTGGAGCCTTGAAATGGAAATGGGCGGCGCCTCTGATCATTTTGACCTGTATCGGCGGAAGTTGGGGCTTGATGAAGCAAGTGCCTTCTCAGCTCACGCCATCTGAAGACCGCGGGGTGATCTTTGCCTTTGTTCGTGGCGCTGATGCTACCAGTTACAACCGCATGGCTGCGAACATGGATATCGTCGAGGAGCGCTTGTTGCCGCTACTGGGCGAAGGTTTTCTTAAGTCCTTCAGTATTCAATCGCCAGCCTTTGGCGGTAACGCCGGTGACCAGACGGGTTTTGTCATCATGATTCTGGATGACTGGAATGATCGTGATGTAACGGCTCAGCAGGCACTAGGAGAAGTGAGAAAGGCACTGGTTGGTATTCCTGATGTTCGTGTTTTCCCATTTATGCCGGGCTTCAGAGGTGGCTCTAGTGAGCCCGTCCAGTTCGTGTTAGGTGGTTCTGATTACCCTGAGCTGAAACAGTGGGCCGAAAAGCTTGAGCAGTTAGCAGAAGAGTCTCCGATCATGGAAGGGGCGGACATCAACTATTCTGAGCGAACCCCTGAGCTGGTGGTGACGGTTGATAAACAACGTGCGGCAGAGTTGGGTATCAGCGTATCAGAGATTTCTGAGACCTTAGAAATTATGCTTGGCGGTAAGAGTGAAACGACTTTTGTCGAGCGTGGTGAAGAATATGATGTTTATTTGCGCGGTGATGAGAACAGCTTCAATAACGCGACGGATCTGAGCCAGATTTATCTGCGAACCAGTTCTGGCGAGTTGGTGACACTGGATGCGGTCACCAAGATTGAAGAAGTGGCTTCGTCGATTCGTTTGTCGCACTACAACAAACAGAAATCGATTACCGTAACGGCAAACTTGTCTGACGGGTATACCTTAGGTCAGGCACTGGACTTCCTAGATCAACAAGCGGTGGACATTCTGCCGGGCGATATCTCAGTCAGCTACTCTGGTGAATCGAAAGATTATAAAGAGAACCAATCCAGTATTCTGGTGGTGTTTGGCTTAGCACTTTTGGTCGCGTACTTGGTCTTGGCAGCGCAGTTTGAAAGTTTCATTAACCCACTGGTGGTGATGTTCACTGTCCCTATGGGGGTATTTGGCGGCTTCTTGGGCTTGTTCTTTATGAGTCAGGGGCTGAATATCTACAGCCAGATTGGCATGATCATGTTGATTGGTATGGTGACCAAGAACGGTATCCTGATCGTTGAGTTTGCGAACCAGCTTCGTGATCGCGGCTTCGAATTTGAGAAAGCGATTGTCGATGCCGCAGCACGTCGTCTGCGCCCAATCATGATGACGGCATTCACCACGCTTGCTGGTGCAATTCCGTTGATCTTATCGACAGGGGCAGGTTATGAAAGCCGAGTTGCGGTAGGTACGGTGATCTTCTTCGGTATGGGTTTCGCAACGCTGGTGACTTTGTTTGTTATCCCTGCGATGTACCGACTGATTTCAGCAAGTACGCAGTCACCGGGTCATGTGGAAGCTGAACTGAACAAAGAGCTAAGCCATGATGTGAAGGCCAGAACCTCACACTAATCGCAGCGACCAATAACGTAAAAGCCCGCAATTCGCGGGCTTTTTTTATCTAGTGGTTCTCAACCGTAATTGACGGAATAACGGGTTGGTTTGTGATTCATAGCTAACACAACATTGAGCAGGATAGCGCCCAGAATGGATAACCCGATGACTTCAGGAGAGACAAAAAAGAATGAAGCGAACAAGATGCAACAATCGATGGCTAGCTGAGATTTGCCCACTGAAATGCCGAACTTATCCTGAATAAACAGGCAAAGTACGTTGAAACCGCCGAGACTTGAGCGATGACGGAACAGTATAAGCATACCCAAACCCATCAGTAACCCACCGGCAACCGCGCAATACACAACGTTGACCGTTTCAAGGCTGACGACCAGAGATAGGTGGTCTGCAAACACAGAAACCAAGGCACCAGAAATAGCACTGTTGAAGGCAAATCTTGAGCCAAAACGCTTCCACGCGAGTAAATAAAAAGGACTGTTGGCCAAAAAGTAAAGCGTACCGAAGGAAAGCGACACAAACTGGCTCATAAGCAGGGCCAAACCTGTGGTGCCTCCGGTTAACAGATTTGCAGATTGGAGGAAGAAAACGCCCTGAGCGACCAGAAATGTTCCTGTTAAAATAGCAATCCAATCTTCTTTGCGTGAGTGTTTTTCCATCAATTTGAAACTTTTACAGTAGATAATGGCGCGCATACTATTTAAAAAATGAGGTTTTCGGTAGCTTGAGAAGCAAATTTAAGGTAAACCTATGTAATTATCGTTTTACGGGGTGTAAAGGGAAAAATTGACACTTTTCATATTTATACGTTTTAGAAAGGTGACAATATGACAATCCTTGTAGAACCACATGAAGAATCTGCATGAGAAAAAGTAAAACTTTCTCTTTATGGCCAAGATCAAATTATGTAGAATGCGCGCTATTAACGTGATGCAAACGTTTGCGTGAGTCAATTTACGTAGATTAATAGGGTCATTGGTAGGTTTTTTGCAAATTTCAGTTTAAATCTGAGTCAGGAGATACAGATGCTAAAGCGTGATATGAACATCGCAGATTACGATGCGGAACTGTTCGCAGCAATCCAAGAAGAAACTCTTCGCCAGGAAGAACATATTGAACTAATCGCTTCTGAAAACTACACGAGTCCACGTGTAATGGAAGCTCAAGGTTCTCAGCTAACAAACAAATACGCTGAAGGCTACCCTGGTAAGCGTTACTACGGCGGTTGTGAATACGTTGATAAAGCGGAAGCTTTAGCAATTGATCGTGCATGTCTGCTATTCGGCTGTGAGTACGCTAACGTTCAACCTCACTCGGGCTCACAAGCAAACAGCGCTGTGTACATGGCATTGCTAAATCCAGGTGATACTGTTCTAGGTATGAGCCTAGCGCATGGTGGTCACTTGACTCATGGCTCACCAGTAAACTTCTCTGGTAAACATTACAACGTGATTCCTTACGGTATCGACAAAGCGGGTCAAATCAACTACGACGAAATGGAGCAACTTGCTCTAGAGCACAAGCCTAAGATGATTATCGGCGGCTTCTCGGCTTACTCTCAAATCGTTGACTGGGCTCGCATGCGTGAAATCGCAGACAAAGCCGGCGCGTACCTGTTCGTAGACATGGCGCACGTTGCGGGTCTAATCGCAGCAGGCGAATACCCAACGCCAGTCCCTCACGCTCACGTAGTGACGACGACAACGCACAAGACACTAGCAGGTCCACGTGGTGGTCTAATCCTGTCTAACGCTGGCGAAGATATGTACAAGAAGTTGAACTCAGCGGTATTCCCTGGTGGTCAGGGTGGTCCTCTGATGCATGTTATTGCAGGTAAAGCGGTAGCGTTCAAAGAAGCAATGGAGCCGGAATTCAAAGCATACCAAGCGCGCGTAGTGAAGAACGCTAAAGCGATGGTTGCCCAGTTCCAAGAGCGTGGTTACAAGATCGTTTCTAACGGTACAGAGAACCACCTGTTCCTAGTTGACCTCATCGACAAAGACATCACAGGTAAAGATGCAGATGCAGCACTTGGCGCTGCAAACATCACGGTAAACAAGAACTCAGTACCAAACGATCCACGTAGCCCGTTTGTGACTTCTGGTATCCGTGTAGGCTCTCCAGCAATCACTCGTCGTGGTTTCACTGAAGAAGATGCAAAAGAGCTAGCGAACTGGATGTGTGACGTTCTAGATAACATCGGAAATGAGGATGTTATCTCGGCAACTAAAGCCAAGGTTCTAGAGATCTGTAAGCGTCTACCTGTTTACGCTTAAACAGCACTCATCATAGAACCATAAATCTTCCAGTTTTTGGTTTCACTAACTGTATGCTGCAATAGCCTCCTTCGGGAGGCTTTTTATTTTTTGCGAGTTTACTTCATAAAGATCAACTGGATAAACCAGTCTTCCTCTAACTTCCCCTATCATACATATTGCTCATTTATTAACGATTAAAAACGAAAACATAATCACAATGTTTCATATCTATAATTGATTGGCATTGAGTTTAAACCTATATACTTAGTCTTAATTGGTAATTCATAAGGGAGAGTTGAATGCGTCCAACGAAAGAAAATCTGACCGCTTTAGTAGGCAAAAATATTGAAATGGATATACGCCTATCATGCCGGCCAGAGAACAGCGAAAATGGCTATTTGGAAAAGCAATATGGCGTCACTTTGCTGGAGCGCGATGGTAAAGTTGTTTTGACTCGTGATGATTCATCAGTCGATGCCGGCGTATGGGTACCTTATGCTGAAACGAAAGCGGTGGTAGGGCGTTACACGGGCAGCGGTGTTGGTTGGTTGGCATCTGGCCCTTTCAGCGGCTGTGAAATGGCTATTGGTGTGGATAAGGACCAGAATCGTGTCTTTGCTGCGCATATTGCTAAGCAGAGTGGTTCTACGGCTCCAGCCGATTACCGTAAATTCCGGACTGATGCGAAAGCAAGCGAGTTCTACTGGAACCGTATTCCTATGCCTTTTGAAGACAAATTTTCGTGCGCCTATGTCTTCGTGATCTGTTCAACGGATGGCATTATCTCGATGAACTCGCTAGAAGTTGAAGTGACCAGCATGGGGGGCAGCAACGGTAAGGTGTTGTCGGTAAGAACGTTTAAGTAGCTTAATCCACGGATGAGATGAAATAAAAAAGGTTGATATCATATCAACCTTTTTTTGATTCTAGCTTGAGCTTATTTTGAAATGCTCAGCAGAGTGCCTGACTTACATTTGAAAGAGTAGTACTTGCGGCTTTCGCTGAACTTACCTAGGCCTTCACCATCACAGTAATCGATGTTGATGTCACGCATGGTTTCTAGAGTAGCTTCACTAGTTAGAGCAAATTTAGAACCGTCAGCACAAACGATACGTACGCGACCATCATCGCTTACAGAGTAAAGCTCAACCTCTGTATTACACAGCTCAAAAGAAGCTTCACGGAAATTGTCTTGCTGTGTATTAGAAGCGCAACCTGCTGTCAGTGCGGCAAGAGCGACAGCAACAAAACCTAATTTTTTCATAATAATTCCTTGGAAGATGTACTTTTTAGTGTTGTTAGGGGTAAGCCTATAGAAGAGTTGTGTCTCATTCAAGAAACGAAATTAAAAAGGGCTGACTTATGTAGTCAGCCCTTTCTATTAACTAAAAGAGCACTTAGCTTACTTCCACACCTTGTGCCTGAAGGTCAGCGTGGTAAGAAGAACGGACAAATGGTCCACACGCAGCATGGGTAAAGCCGAGCTCCAAAGCAATCTCTTTGAGCTCATCAAATTCTGAAGGTGGTACGTAACGCTCCACTGGAAGATGGTGGCGACTTGGTGCCAAATACTGGCCTAGAGTCAGCATCGTCACACCGTGCGCACGCAGGTCTTTCAAGACTTCGACGATCTCTTCTTTGGTTTCACCTAGGCCCATCATCAAGCCTGATTTAGTCGGTACATCTGGATGCTGCTCTTTGAATTTCTTAAGCAGTTGCAGCGACCATTTGTAGTTTGCACCAGGACGAGCTTTGCGATACAGACGAGGGGCCGTTTCCAAATTATGGTTGAAGACATCTGGTGGATTGTCTTTCATTAATTCAAGTGCTACATCCATACGGCCGCGGAAATCTGGAACCAGAGTCTCGATGCGGATGTTTGGATTTTTGGCACGAATCTCACGGTTACAATCGGCGAAGTGCTTGGCACCACCGTCACGAAGGTCGTCGCGGTCTACGGAAGTGATAACCACGTATTTTAGCTTCATGTCGGAGATAGTCTGAGCCAGCTTTTGTGGTTCATTCTCTTCTGGAGCAACCGGGCGGCCATGTGCGACATCACAGAATGGACAGCGGCGAGTACAGATTGCGCCAAGAATCATAAAGGTCGCCGTGCCGTGGTTAAAACACTCAGCCAAGTTTGGACAAGAGGCTTCTTCACATACCGAGTGAAGGTTGTTTTTACGCATTGCCGATTTGATATCTTGAATACGTTGGCTGTCAGCAGGCAGCTTGATCTTCATCCAGTCTGGTTTGCGCAGAATTTCTTTTTGCTCAGTTGGCATGTTCTTGACTGGAATCAGTGCCATCTTGTCGGCGTCACGGTATTTAACGCCTTTTTCCATTTGGATTGGTTTACTCATGCTTTCTTTACTTCTCTTTGCTTCTCATCGCGTAGGAGAGGCCTCTTTGCTGAATTCCACTTGCTCGTAGTTAAGCAAAGTGACAAGTTCTTCGACTAGTGTCTTCTCAACCTGGGTAAGATCATCCGGTCCGCCAAGCTGGCTAACCTGAACCATTTCCATGCCAGCATAGCCGCATGGATTGATACGTAGAAATGGTGACAAGTCCATATTTACGTTGAGTGCTAAACCGTGGAAAGAGCATCCCTTACGAATTCTCAATCCTAGTGAGCAGATCTTTTTACCATCAACATAGACGCCTGGTGCATCCGGTCGTGCCGCTGACTCAATATTGTAATTTTTAAGTGTGTTGATCACGAGATTCTCAATATGAGTGACGAGATCTCTAACACCGAGTTTTTTACGACGTAAATTTATCAGGAAATAAGCCACAAGTTGACCTGGACCGTGGTAGGTAACCTGACCCCCTCGGTCGCTTTGAACAACTGGGATGTCGCCCGTATTGATCAGGTGCTCTTCTTTACCTGCTTGCCCCTGTGTAAACACTGGGTTGTGTTCAACTAGCCAAACTTCGTCACAGGTGTCCTCTGTACGAGTGTCTGTGAAGTCATGCATGGCTTGCCAGATAGGTTCATAATCTTGCCTACCTAAGTGTTTAACAACAAGCTGGTTGTGCATCCCTAATCCTATTGCCCGTAAATAAAGTTTGTGGATTATAAACTGGTTCTGGTCAATGAACTATATACCAGTAACACATTTTTAACCCTTGATAAAATACAGGATTATTATCTGTTTGATATCTAAAAAGAAAGCAGCTTACGCTGCTTTCAAAATAATTTTACTTTATCAAATAAAATTATAGAACCATGCGCACGATATCAATCTCGCCCAATTCTTTGTATAACGTTTCTACCTGTTCAATGGAAGTCGCTGTGATTGTCACAGACACTGAGTGGTAGTTGCCTTTCGCACTAGGTTTTACACTAGGGCTGTAATCACCTGGAGCGTGGCGTTGGATCACCTCTAGAACCTTCTCTGGCAGTTCAGGTTTCGCATAGCCCATCACCTTGTAAGTAAATGAGCAAGGGAACTCAAGCAGGTCTTTCAGTTTTGCATCTGAGTTGATAGTCAACATGTTGAAACTCCAAGTTGGAAAGTCGTTTTAGCAGCGCGGAATAGTACTGCCATTAATTTTAAATCTCAAGATCCTGCCGACTTGCGTTTGGCAGGAACAAAAAAAGCCGCATTATGCGGCTTTCGATGAATGTGTGGTTTGAATTACAGGAAGCTCTTAAACAGCATCACGATGTAATCCCACAGACGGCTGAACAGACTACCTTTATTGACATCTTCTAATGCCAGAAGTGGGTACTCAGCAACATCTTCGCCTTCTAGTTGATAGTATAGCTTACCAACTACGTCACCTTTCTTAATTGGGGCTTCCAGCTCTTTTTCAAGTACGAAGCTCGCCTGAAGGTTTTTGGCCTGTCCACGAGGAAGGGTAACGTAAGTGTCCTGATCTAGACCCAGTGCAACGGTATCTTTGTCGCCCATCCAGATTTTTTCTTCAACGAAGGTTTCACCAGCTTTATGTGGAGCAACAGTTTCAAAGAAGCGGAAGCCGTAACTCAGTAGCTTTTTGCTTTCTGATTTACGTGCGTTTGCATTCTTAGTGCCCATGACGACCGCAACAAGGCGCATTTTACCTTCAGTGGCCGAGCTCACTAGGCTATATCCCGCATTGCTTGTGTGACCGGTTTTAATACCGTCAACGTTCATGCTCTTGTCCCAAAGTAAGCCGTTGCGGTTGTATTGGGTAATGCCGTTGTAGGTGAATTTCTTCTCTGAGTAAATTCGGTACTCGTCTGGGACATCACGAATTAATGCTTGGCCAAGTAGCGCCATATCGTAAGGCGTCGAGTACAGGTTAGGGTTGTCTAAGCCGTGAACGTTAGCAAAGTGAGTGTCTTTCATGCCGAGCGTATCCGCCCAAGCATTCATCAGATCCACGAAGGCATCTTCCGACCCTGCAATATGCTCTGCCATCGCAACACATGCATCGTTACCCGATTGAACAATGATGCCTCGGTTAAGTTCTTCGACTTTAACTGTCGTGCCGACTTCGATAAACATCTTTGAAGAATCTGGGAAGTTTTTAGCCCACGCATTCTTGCTGATGGTTACGTCGTCCTGAAGCGAAATATTACCACGCTCTAGTTCTTGGCCGATCACGTAACTGGTCATCATTTTGGTCAGACTTGCAGGAGACAACTTAGTGTTCATCTCTTTCTCTGCGAGGATCTTGCCTGAGTTATAGTCCATCAAAACGTAGCCTTTCGCGGCGATTTGAGGAGCGTCTGGTACAACAATTGGGGTGGCAAATGAAGATGATGCGAAAGTTGCAGAAAGCGCAATAGAAGACGCAAAAACGGATTTAATTAGCGTTGTTTTTTTCATATTGACTACAGGTTTTTATTAACTGTCCATATATTAACAGAAACAATCGCTCAAACCAGTGTGCGGCGTACCTCACACTGGATTGAGGACTACTGGGATTTTATAAAAGCACTCGAATAGCCCATCAGCTTAACTTGCTCTAAGGCCTTTTGCGTCAGCATATAGTCATCAAACGGGCCTAAAAACACGCGGTGAAGGTTTTTATCCGAGCTGATATAGCTCTTTACCGAAAGTGTTTGACTCAGATCTTGCGCTAAAGTTCGTACTCTATCTTCATGTTGTGAAGACGCAACCTGAACAACGAACTTTGGTAGTGCTTTTTGTTTATGTGCTTCCGTTGGCTTATCGACGGAGATGACCTCTATTGACACATTGGCAGTGCCTGTACGGACCACATCTAATTTGGTGGCGGCTGCAAAGCTGAGGTCGATAATCCGACCTTCATGAAAGGGACCACGATCGTTAACGCGTACAATGGCTGTTTTACCATTATCTTGATTGGTTACTTTGACATAACTCGGTATCGGTAAGGTCTTATGCGCCGCCGTCATGGAATACATATCGTACACTTCGCCGTTGGAAGTTAGGTGACCGTGGAACTTCTTCCCGTACCAAGATGCCTGTCCTTCCTGAGTAAATCCTTTGGGCTCTCTTATGATCTGGTAGCGTTGTCCACGAAGCGTATAGTCGCTATTGCCGCCCAAACTGTAAGGTTCGTACTGAGGGTTTGCATCTTCGATATGATCGACAGAGATCGGGGCATCCGGTGCAATATCATCGTCTATCGTATAACGCTTTGAAGGCGCAGAGGAACAACCTGCTAGAATGGTTACGGCGCATAGCGTGCCTAGCAGAGGTTTATTTATTGTCATTTAAGTTGCCTTCGAAAATGCTTTTCTATGAGTGTGGATCGACATTAATATGCCAAAGCCTGCCATTAAGGTCACCATGGACGTACCGCCATAGCTAATCAGAGGCAGCGGAACACCTACGACTGGCAAGATGCCACTGACCATACCAATGTTTACGAATACATAAACAAAGAAGCTGAGGACGATACTGCCTGCCATCATACGGCCAAAAGCCGTTTGCGCTTTACTTGCTAGCACTAGGCCACGTCCGATGATAAATAGATACAAGCTAAGCAGAATCAGAATACCAATCAGGCCCCATTCTTCGGCTATCACCGCAAAAATAAAGTCGGTGTGACGTTCTGGTAAGAACTCAAGTTGAGACTGAGTACCCTGTAGCCAACCTTTGCCAGCAATACCGCCAGAACCAATGGCAATCTTGCTTTGAATAATGTGGTAACCAGCGCCAAGAGGGTCGGATTCTGGATTAAACAGAGTACGGACTCGGACTTTTTGGTACTCCCTCATCAGGAAGAACCATAAGATTGGCAGAAATGCACCAAGGCTACAGGCCGCAGCGAAGATGATTTTCCAGCTGATGCCGGCAAGGAAGATAACGAAAATTCCTGAGGCGGCAATTAGAATTGAAGTGCCTAAATCGGGCTGTTTCGCGATCAAAATGGTTGGTACAAAGACCATCACCAACGACATCACAAGAGTCTGAAACGTTGGGGGTAGTGAACGCTTACCAATGAAGCGCGCAACCATTAATGGAACAGCAAGTTTGAGTAGCTCTGAAGGCTGGAAACGAACAAAGCCTAGGTTTAACCAACGCTGCGCGCCTTTTGAAGCCTCACCAAAAAACAGAACCCCGAACAGCAGCAGAACGCCGACAATGAACATTAGAGGAGCTAGAGATTCATAGGTTCTGGGAGGTATCTGAGCGAGAATTACCATCACACCGAGTGATAGCCCCATACGCATCGCTTGTCGATCCATCATCGCTAAGCTTTGGCCACTGGCGCTGTACATTACGACCAGGCCGAAGCCCATTAATACCAAAATACCTAGCAGTAAAGGCAAGTCGATATGGAAGCGCTCGAATAGCGCTCGGTTTTGGCCTGTAGCAGGATCAAAATCCATTATTTTTTCGCCTCTTTATCTTCTACTAACACGCGGTCAAAGACCTGTCTGACCACTGGACCGCCTTGTGAAGAGCCTCCGCCCGCATTTTCAAGTACGACCGTCACTACCACTTCAGGTTCTTCTAATGGAGCAAAACCGGTGAATAGAGCGTGATCTCTTAAGTGTTCAGCAATTTCATCCGCGTTGTATTCTTCATCTTCTGCTAAGCCGAATACCTGCGCAGTACCAGATTTACCACCACTGACGTAAGGCGTATTGTAGAAGGATCGTCTTGCTGTACCTTTTTTACCGTGGTTAACCAGTCGCATCCCTTCTATCGACAAGTCCCAGAATTTTTCTTTGACGTCAGTAATTGGCGGGTAAGTCTCGATCTCAGACATCACTTGTTTATCAAATTTCTGACCATTGTCGATGGTAGCTCTCAATAGGTGAGGAGCGATCACTTCGCCTCGGTTAACCAACACAGAGGTCGCTTTCGCAATTTGCATAGGTGTTGCTGTCCAATACCCTTGGCCTACGCCGACAGGAATGGTGTCTCCCTGATACCAAGGTACACGGTGACGAGCCATTTTCCATTCACGAGTGGGCATGTTTGCTTTGCTCTCTTCATAGATATCGATGCCGGTTTTTTCACCAAAACCAAACATCATCATCCAGCGAGAGATTCGATCGATGCCCATGTCGTAGGCTATCTGATAAAAGAAGGTATCTACGGACTCTTCTATCGATTTGACGATATTAACTTTACCGTGTCCCCAACGTAGCCAATCTCGGAAAGGCCTTGTTTTAGAGTTAGGAATCTTCCAGTAACCAGGGTCATTACGCGTGGTGTATGGAGTGATGACGCCTTCTTCCAGAGCCGCTACCGCTAAAAATGGTTTAATTGTCGATGCTGGTGGATAGATGCCGAGAGTGGCCCGGTTAACCAATGGACGGTTCTTATCGTTGAGAAGAGCACTGTAGGCTTTGCCAGAAATGCCATGCACGAAAGCATTGGGGTCGTAGCTTGGGCTCGAGACCATGGCCAACACACCGTTGTCTTTGGGATCGAGCACTACGGCACTACCACGACGTCCAGCGAGTAATTTGTGAATGTATAGCTGCAAATTTATATCGAGATTGAGCACGATGTCTTTGCCGGGAACTGGCGGAATGTACTTCAAGGTACGGATAATACGACCGCGGCTATTGACTTCGACTTCCTGATAACCGGCCGTTCCGTGAAGCAGATCTTCGTAATATCGTTCTATACCGAGCTTACCGATATCACGTGTCGCTTGATAGTTGGCGTCTTTTTCCTCGCGGATTAAACGCTGCATGTCGCGGTCATTAATACGTGACACATAACCAATCACATGGGTCAAAACATCGCCGTATGGGTAATGGCGTTTTAAGCTTGCGTTGACAGCGACACCGGGAAATTTATGCTGATTGACCGAAAACTTGGCGACCTGTTCTTGCGTGAGCTGAGTCAGTATTGGCACTGATTTGAAACGTCGGGTCTGGCGTCTTTCCCTCTCGAAGCGTTCGACTTGCTCTGGAGTTATTTCAATGAATTCTTGAAGACCAGCGATAGTGGCTTCCATATCTTTAATTTTTTCTGGAGTAATTTCCAAATTAAAGACAGGTCGATTTTCAGCAAGTAATTGACCATTGCGGTCATAGATCAACCCGCGGTTTGGTGCGATAGGAACAACTTTGATACGGTTATCGTTTGAGCGGGTTTTGTAATCTTGGTACTGATTGATCTGGATGTTATAGAGGTTGGCCACTAACAGGCCAACCATAGTGACAATACCAATGAAAGCGACAATAGCCCGGCTTTTAAACAGCCGTGCTTCTTCTTGATAATCCCTGATTCGGGTACGCTTCCTTAACATTGACGCTTATTCTCGGTGATATGGGTGATTAGCAGTGATACTCCAGGCTCGATACAGGCTTTCTGCCATCACGATGCGAACCAGAGGGTGGGGCAAGGTGAGTGCAGAGAGCGACCAGCTTTGATCGGCCGCCGCTTTACAAGCTGGAGCTAACCCTTCCGGGCCGCCAATAAGAATGGAAACATCGCGGCCATCTAATTTCCAACTGTCTAGTTGCTGCGCCAGCTGAGGGGTATCCCACTTTTTGCCGGGAATATCTAGGGTAACAATTCGATTGCCTTTTGGCACCGCAGCCAGCATGGCTTCGCCTTCTTTTTGCAGAATCCTTGCAATATCGGCATTTTTTCCCCGTTTTCCGGCTGGAATTTCAACAAGTTCCAGTGGCATATCGTGAGGAAACCGGCGCTTATATTCTTGAAAGCCTTCTTCAACCCATTTGGGCATTTTAGTGCCAACGGCGATCAATTGCAGTTTCATCGCTTAGCCCCAGAGTTTTTCCAGTTGATATAGCTCGCGTTGTTCTTCCTGCATGACATGAACAATGGTCGTGCCCATATCAAGGACGACCCACTCACCTTCACTTTCACCATCGATGCCTAGTGGTTCAAGTCCAGCCATTTTTGATTCTTTTGCTACGTGTTCAGCAATAGAGGCAACGTGGCGTTTTGAAGTGCCTGTGCAGATAATCATGTAGTCTGTGATGCTGGATTTGCCTTGAACATCAAGTGTTTTAATGTCCTGTGCTTTCATGTCGTCGGCTTTATCTACTAGAAAATCATTCAGTTCTTCAAGTTGCAAAGTCAGTTCCTCGTTTGTTTATTCGGTTTAAAATCAAAGCGGCGCAGTATATCACGCTTTTTAAAGCTTCACTTGTGGCAAGCACATCTCAGTACTTAACTGATGCAATAGTGGCCAACTTGAAATCTCATATTGAGTTTTAGAGATAACTTCGGCTTTAGCAATTAACTGGATTAGCTGAGTGATCTTTGTCTGTGAAAGACGGTTTAACGCCGCAGAGTACAGTGGCCGCTTTGATTGCCATATCCGGTAGCGTTCAAATACTTGTCCTATAGTTTGCGATTGCATTTGCTGCTGCATCGAGAGTAACTGAGTCAACTCTTTCTGAATGGTTCGAAGCAAAATTACCGCTTCAACGCCTTCCGCTTCTAGTTGTCTTAATACTCGCTGAGCTCGGTTAGCTTTACCTGCTAGCAGAGCATCTGACCAGTGGAATGCCGTAAAATGATTGTGTCGGCTCAATGATTCTTCGAGTCTGATGAGGTTTAACTGCCCATCGGGGTACAAAAGGGCGAGTTTTTCCAAGCTTTGTGTCAATGCAAACAAGTTGCCTTCATGCCACTGAGCCAACATCTGAATCGCTTCCGCATCCGGATTCAGGTTCAGTGCTCTGCAGCGTGACTGGACAAACTGAGGCAGGCGGCTGAGGTCTGGGGTGAGACAATTTACCCAGCAGCCACGGGAGGACAAGGCTTTAAACCACTTAGCATTTTCTTGTGCTTTGGTGAGCTTAGTGCCAATCACGACTAAAATGATGTCACTGTGCAACACTTCTGAAATGCCTACTAGCTCTTTTGCAATCGCCGCGTTTACTCCTGATTCTGGGAGTTCTAACTCAATCAATTGGCGCGATGAAAACAGGCTTAATGCTTGGCAACTGTCATACACCAAGTTCCAATCAAAGCTGTTGTCTACTGCGAAACGATGTCGTTCTTCAAAGCCCTGAGTGTAAGCGGCTTTTTGAATGGACTGACGAGATTCTTGTAGTAGTAATGGCTCATTGCCAAAAATCAGGTAAGTGGGGTGGAGTTGCTTATTGAGCTGCTCCACCAGTCGATCTGCGAAGATTCGCATAGGATTCTATTGAACCGTTGAGTTACTGTCAGACGCTCCTTGAGGCTCATCTGACGAATAGGTTTTGATTCGGTACTGCTCTTCGTCTGTTTTTAGTTGGATCTCTTGCTCTTCCATATCAAGCTCGTTAGCTTCGATATCTGCCTTTAAACGTGCCATTTGACGAATGATCTGAGTTGCAGCCAGTTTACGCATTTCATCTTCGATCATATCGCGTTCCACTGACTTCGCCAGCGCTGTTAGCGGGTTATCTAAGTAGCTTCGAGTAACACTGGTTGAAAAGGTCTTCGAACCTAGTTCAGGGATAGTTACACGGTAAGACGCTCGGAAGGTAAGTTCCTTCTCTGCCGCACGAGTATTTTGATAAAGAGAAAGTGTACGTTCACCAACACCTTCACTTACTAAATGAAGATTCGGGATATTGTCAGAAGGCGGAACAACTTCAATCTCACTCATACGCAGTTGGGCTTTCATCATTCGGGTAAACGTACTGTACTGGTCATAACTGGTAAGAGACATCGTGTCGAGATCTTCCGGGATAGAGTAATCACCACGGAGATGGAAACCACAGGCAGACAGCAGGCTCGCTGCAAGTACAACGCTGGTGAGCTTAATAGTTGAGATTGAAAATAGGCGCATTAGTTGATGTTTCTCGATTATTTGAATACTTATCTAAGGCTACTCAGTGAATAGGCTTAGATAAGTAAAGCAGGGTAAATATACCCTGCTTAAGACTTTAGTTTAACGAATTAGTTCGCAACAATTTCTTTACTTTGCAAATGCTTAGTTTGCAACGATATTCAGAAGTTTACCTGGTACGTAAATCACTTTACGAACAGTCTTGCCGTCTGTGAACTTAGTTACATTCTCATCGTTTAGACCTAGAGCCTCAATATCGTCTTTAGAAATATCGGCTGGAACAGTCAGTTTCGCACGTAGCTTACCGTTAACTTGAACGATGATTAGCTTCTCGTCTTCAACAAGGGCTTTTTCATCGTGTGTTGGCCATGCTGAATTGTCGATGTCAGCTTCGCCAAGACCTACCCACATTTCGCTAGAGATATGAGGAGTGATTGGGTAAAGCATTGCAACAACTGCTTTTAGCGCTTCATCAAGGATTGCACGATCTTGTGCAGATTCTTGTGGTGCTTTCGCTAGCTTGTTCATTAGTTCCATGATCGCTGCGATTGCTGTGTTGAACGTTTGACGACGAGCAACATCATCCGTCACTTTCGCGATAGTCTTGTGAACGTCACGACGAAGTGCTTTTTGGTCGCTAGACAGTGCCGCGGTATCCACTGCTTCTACCGCGCCTTTCGAAGCGTGCTCGTTTACTAGTTTCCAAACACGTTTCAGGAAGCGGTTAGCGCCTTCAACACCAGACTCTTGCCACTCAAGTGTCATGTCTGCTGGTGAAGCAAACATCATAAATAGACGTACTGTGTCAGCACCGTACTTGTCTACCATCTCTTGCGGGTCGATACCGTTGTTCTTCGACTTAGACATTTTGATCATGCCTGAGTGTTCAACATCACGGCCAGTGTTGTCTTTCGCTGAAGTGATGCGGCCTTTACCGTCACGCTCAACCGTCACGTCAGTAGGTGCAACCCACTCAGTACCGCCTTTCTCGTTCTCGTAAGAGAATGCATCAGCCAGTACCATGCCTTGACATAGTAGGCGCTTGAACGGCTCGTCAGATGTTACGTAACCAGCGTCACGTAGCAGTTTGTGGAAGAAGCGAGAGTACAGTAGGTGCATACAAGCGTGCTCGATACCACCGATGTACTGGTCTACTGGTAGCCAGTAGTTTGCTTTTTCTGGGTCTAGGATGTCGTCAGCTTGTGGTGAACAGTAACGTGCGTAGTACCAAGACGATTCCATGAAGGTATCAAACGTGTCAGTCTCACGTAGAGCTGGTTCACCGTTAAATGTTGTCTTCGCCCACTCTTTATCAGATTTGATAGGGCTAGTTACGCCGTCCATTACCACGTCTTCTGGAAGAATGACCGGTAGTTGGTCTGCTGGTACTGGGTGAACTTCACCATCTTCAGTCGTTACCATTGGGATTGGTGCGCCCCAGTAACGTTGACGAGATACACCCCAGTCACGTAGACGGAAGTTAACTGTCTTAGTGCCTTTGCCTTCAGCTTCTAACTTCGCTGCGATTGCATCGAATGCTGCTTGGAATTCAAGACCGTCGAACTCACCTGAATCGAACAGTACACCTTTCTCTGTGTACGCTTCTTCAGAGATGTTCAGTTCACTGCCGTCAGCAGGCTTGATCACAGGGATGATGTCTAAACCGTACTTAGTCGCGAACTCGTAGTCACGTTGGTCGTGTGCAGGTACTGCCATTACCGCGCCTGTACCGTAGTCCATTAGTACGAAGTTAGCCACGTAAACAGGAACCTCACAGCCGTTCAATGGGTGAATAGCAGTAAGGCCAGTCGCCATACCTTTCTTCTCCATTGTCGCCATTTCAGCTTCTGCTACTTTGTTGTTCTTACACTCTTCAACGAAAGCAGCTAGCTCAGGGTTAGTTTTAGCGGCTTCTGCTGCTAGAGGGTGACCTGCTGCGATACCTACGTAAGTCACACCCATTAGTGTGTCTGGACGCGTTGTATAAACTTCTAGGTCAGCTTGACCTTTTACTTCGAACTTGAGTTCAACACCTTCAGAGCGACCAATCCAATTACGCTGCATGGTTTTAACCATTTCCGGCCAGCCATCTAGCTTGTCTAGGTCATCGATCAGTTCTTGAGCGTATTCAGTAATTTTGATGAACCATTGAGGAATTTCTTTCTGCTCAACGATTGCGCCTGAACGCCAGCCGCGGCCGTCGACAACCTGTTCGTTCGCAAGAACTGTCTGGTCAACTGGATCCCAGTTAACGGTAGACATCTTCTTGTAAACTAGGCCTTTTTCGTAAAGCTTAGTGAAGAACTCTTGTTCCCAACGGTAGTACTCTGGCGTACAAGTTGCGAATTCACGGTTCCAGTCGTAGCCCAGACCAAGCATTTTAAGCTGGTTCTTCATGTACTCAATGTTTTCGTAAGTCCATGGCGCAGGTGCCGTGTTGTTCTTAACCGCTGCGTTTTCTGCTGGTAGACCAAATGCATCCCAACCAATTGGCTGCATTACGTTTTTGCCTTGCAGGCGTTGAAAACGAGATACCACATCACCGATGGTGTAGTTACGCACGTGACCCATGTGCAGTCGGCCACTTGGGTAAGGGAACATAGAGAGACAGTAGAATTTTTCTTTATTTGGGTCTTCACTTACAACAAAGGTCTTGTTGTCATCCCAGTGCTTTTGAACTTTCTGTTCAATATCTTGCGGGTTGTATTGCTCTTGCATCGATGATATCCGGTTATCTTGGAAATTGTGAGTTCAGTTAGAACAGACATAAATAGATCGTCATAGAATACCTAAAGGAGAGGAGCACAACAATAGCCTACGGGCGCAATTCTCCCGAGTCGCTAGAAGGAGGTCACTATGCCAAAACGTAAAGCAGGTTATGAGGAGATGTTTGAGGATGTTGTGGAAGCGCTCAAACATAGCCCAGATGAAGTCAACCACGTTTTTGAAACCTCAGAAAAGGTCGTTGAGGCGGCCAATGATTTGACTAAAGATGAACTGGCTTTGGTGTCAGCGTATGTGAAGTCAGATTTGAAAGAGTTTGCTGATAGCTATGAGGAATCGAAGGGGGGGCCTTTTTATCTTATGGTGGCAGATTCTATCTGGCAGGGGCTATTGGATATTACAGACCGAACAAAGGTCGAATGGGTTGAATTGTTTGCTGACTTAGAACACCAAGGGTTGTATCAAGCCGGTGAAGTGATTGGGTTAGGTATTTTAGTGTGTGACGAATGTGGTCATAAAACGCAATACAACCATCCAACCGTGATCATTCCATGCACGAAATGTGGTGGGAAGGGCTTTAGCCGCCAGCTTCTTAAACCCTAAATGTAAATGCTTCTACTACTGACAAAAAAGGGTGACGTTTGCACGTCACCCTCGCGATTAGTCTACTCTTACTTCCTCAAGCGCCAACCGGCGATCAAACTCAGTAGTACCCAAATGTAGAGTGGCCAAGTACCGAGCTCTCGATAGGGAGTTTGCCCTTGGGTGGAGGTGACCTCTGCGCGCAATACCTCTGTTTCAAATTGAGGGATCTGCGCGGTGATGTTGCCCTTGTAATCGGTCACCGCGGTGACACCATTATTAGTCGAGCGAATGACGGGTTTACCTAACTCAAGTGCTCGCATTCGAGCAATTTCCATATGTTGCAACGGGCCGATTGATTTGCCAAACCAAGCATCGTTAGACAGAGTAAGGATGAAGTCGGTGTCATCTGTGACATTTTCACGTACTTGCTCGTTGAAAATAATCTCATAACACAGTGCTGGTGCCATCTGCTTGCCGTTAGCCTCAATATTGGGCTGTATAAAGTCACCACGACTAAACGAAGACATAGGCAGATTAAAAAATGGCGCTAATGGTCTTAAAATATCCTCAAAAGGCACAAACTCGCCGAAAGGTAATAGGTGATGCTTGTGGTAGCGCTCGCTCATATCAAAACTGTAATCGCCATAAGGTGTTTTGCCGACAGTAAGAATACTGTTGTAAAACTGGCGATCTTCTCCCTGATTGACCACACCTGTAATGACGGCACTATTGTTCATTTTAGCGGCCGAGTCTAAGTTACTCAGATAGGAAGAGATTTCAAACTCAAACGCTGGAATGGCGGCTTCTGGCCATATGATGATGTCAGCATCCCAGTTTTCGCGCGTCAGATCAGTGTATTTCATGATGGTTGGCCAGCGCTCTTGTGGTAACCATTTCTTCGCCTGATCGACGTTGCCCTGAATTAGGGCTATTTTGGTGGTGCTACCTAGGTCTACTGTTACCCAATTGGCTGACTTAAGCCCATAACCAGTAGAAAAAATAACGGCAGGGATGAGAAGGTGAAGCCACTGTCGCTGGCTAAATGCATAGATGATACTGCCAGCACTGATTATCAGCAGCAGAGTCAGTAGTTCAACGCCACCAATCGGGGCAAAATTCGCTAGGGGGCTGTCTATTTGGCTGTAACCAAGCCATAGCCATGGGAACCCTGTCATGACCCAACCGCGCAGCCAGTCACAAATCAGCCAAATCGCTGGAGCGGCAAGCAGAAAACGCGTGCGGTTGCTGTGTGGAAAGTAACGATTAAGGCTCCAAGCAAACAGCGCAGAATAAATTGCAAGATAACCCACCAGTAGCGCCATGAGAAAAACGCTGGCGATTTTCGGCATACCACCAAAATTGTCAATGCTGATGTGTACCCAACTGATCCCAGTTGCAAATTGGCCAATTCCCCACGCATAGCCAATCCATAAAGCACGTTTTGCACTTTGTTGATGAATTAAGGCTAACAATAGCAGTGGGCTGAGGATCGCCAAAGGCCAGAGCTGAAAAGGAGCAAATGCGAAGGTAGTGAGGGCGCCAACAAAAACGGCCGCAAGCGGCCGTTTTAGGCGATGAAAAAGTGTTTTTATCATCGTTATACTTCTGAGTATCCCAGTGTGGGAAATTAGCGTTACTCTTCGGCTGGTTCCGGAAGAGGCTCTTCGTCGGGGATGGTTACTTGAAGCTGTAACACGCGACGATTGTCCGCAGAGGTAACCTTAAAGCTATAATTTTCCAGTTCAACCACTTCACCGCGTGAAGGGAGATGACCGAAAGCTGTCATTACCATGCCACCAACTGTATCGACTTCTTCATCACTGAATGAAGTGTTGAAAGTGTCATTGAATTCTTCAATTGTCGTTAGGGCTTTTACTGCATAGGTGTGTTTGCTGAGTTTACGAATATCCAGTTCTTCTTCATCGTCGAATTCATCTTCGATTTCTCCAACGATTTCTTCGAGAATATCCTCGATAGTCACAAGACCAGAAACTCCACCGAACTCATCTACGACAATGGACATGTGATAACGTTCCTCACGGAACTCTTTTAATAGGCGATCTACTCGCTTACTTTCAGGAACAACGACCGCTGGGCGGATCACCTGTTCGATATCAAATGGCGCACTGCCTGAGCCTAAATATTTAAGTAAGTCCTTCGCTAACAGGATGCCTTCAACATGGTCTTTATCTTCACTGATGACTGGGTAGCGAGAGTGCTGAGCGTCAGTGATAAGGTTAACCAATGCGTCTAAATCGTCGCTACGGTCAACGGTAACCATTTGTGAACGTGGGATCATAATATCGCGCACGCGCATTTCTGCGATTTCCATAACACCTTCAAGCATGTCTCGGGTGTCATGGTCAATCAGGTCATTTTCTTCTGAGTCGCGGAATACTTCCACAAGCTCCTGGCGATCTTTAGGTTCGCCTTGAAATAGTTGACCTAGGCGTCCGAAGAAGGACTTTCTACTCGGACCTTCAGATTTTTCTTTTTTACCTTCTAGAGAAGAGGGCGAATTGTCTTCGTTCATTGTTTCTCAATTAAGTAACGCTATCAGAAGTGTGATAGCTCACGTTGAGGGCCTGAGAGAGGTAAATAATGAACTCTCAAACCCTCACATGCGAGTGACCCTAAGGCGACTCTTTTTCAGCTATATATGGATCTTCAAACCCCATACCCAGCATGATTTCTGTTTCGAGGGACTCCATCTCTTCGGCTTCGTCATCCTCGATATGATCATAACCTAGCAGATGCAGGCTACCATGTACAACCATATGCGCCCAGTGTGCCATCAAGGGCTTAGATTGCTGATCGGCTTCTTGCTCAACCACCTGTTTACAAATGATCAGATCACCCAGCAAATCCATATCAATACCTGGAGGTGCTTCGAAAGGAAAAGACAGCACATTGGTTGGTTTGTCCTTGCCGCGATAGTCATGGTTAAGCTGGTGGCTTTCTTGCTCATCGACAATACGGACAGTAACTTCGGCTTGAGGCTGAAACTTTGCCACAGCCGAAGTTAACCAGAGATGAACATCTTCAAAGCTCGGTAAGCCTTTTTCATCTTCGACTGCTAATTGAAGATCTAGTTCGATGCTCATGACGGTTTAGTCTCCGGAGTCACAGAAGACTGAGCCGCTGGCGCTTCCTGAAGTTTTGCTTCGCGCTCTTCACGACGTCGCTTCTCGTACTCTTTACGCTCTTTTTGATCTTGCGCTTCCCACTTCTCATAGGCATTGACGATACGTGCAACCACTGGATGTCGAACGACATCATCAGACTGGAAGAAGTTAAAGCTGATTTCATCCACTTCATTGAGCACTTCAATCGCATGGCGAAGACCTGATTTTGCTCCGCGTGGTAAATCGATCTGAGTAACGTCACCAGTGATGACCGCACGGGAGTTAAAACCGATACGAGTCAGGAACATCTTCATCTGTTCTACAGTGGTGTTCTGACTTTCATCGAGAATGATGAAAGCGTCATTCAGGGTACGACCGCGCATGTAAGCCAACGGTGCTACTTCAATGACGTTACGTTCAATCAACTTTTCGACTTTTTCAAAGCCAAGCATCTCGAAAAGCGCGTCATAGAGTGGGCGTAGATACGGGTCGACTTTTTGGCTTAGGTCACCTGGGAGAAAGCCCAGCTTTTCGCCCGCTTCAACAGCAGGACGTGTTAGCAGAATACGACGAATTTCTTGACGTTCGAGAGCATCTACGGCGGCAGCAACGGCAAGGTACGTCTTACCTGTACCGGCAGGGCCAATACCGAAAGAGATGTCATGCGTGACCATATTGACCAGATACTGAGCTTGATTCGGTGTACGCGGTTTAATCACGCCCTTCTTGGTCTTGATAAAGACTTCTTTACCATGCTCAAGGTTGGACTCAGTGTCTTGTTCAAGTACACCCGTCTCTTTGATAGCCAGATGAATTTCTTCTGGTTCAATATCCGGAATATTGCCACGAACAGGCGTAGTATTGACGTAAAGGGTTTTGATGATTTCCAGTGCAGCTGCTGAGGTATGAGGTTTACCAACGATGGTAAAGAAGTTGCCTCGGTAGCTGATTTCGACACCTAAACGGCGTTCTAAGTGTTTGATGTTATCATCGAAAGGACCGCACAGGCTCGCTAGACGGCGGTTATCAGAAGGTTCTAGATCAATCTCTAGAGTCACAATTTTATTGCTCAAAGTTGCCTCTCATTATTGGCCATTTCCTAGAAGCCCGATTTAGACCGGGCTTCCAATGGCTTTATATACCTATATCTAAGATGGTCACTCAGATAGGTATTTTCAAGCTTAAGGCGTAAAGGTTGCTACACCTAGCTCATCTTCGCGTTTTGTTTTTGCCATCATCTGAGTTGGCGAAATCACAGTACGCAGATCCATGTCTTTCTCTGTACGCACAATTTCACCACGTAATGAGTTAGCGAAGACATCAGTAATTTTCACATCGACAAACTGACCGATGAGTTCAGCATTACCTTCGAAGTTCACAACGCGGTTGTTCTCAGTACGTGCGCGAAGCTCCATTAGATTCTTTTTCGAAGGGCCTTCAACCAAAACGCGTTGCTCTGTACCAAGCATCAGACGAGAGAAACGCATTGCTTGCGCATTCACGGTTTGCTGAAGTTCGTACAAACGCTCTTTCTTGGTCTGCTCTGACAGATCACATGGATAGTCGGCAGCTGGTGTCCCTGGACGCGGAGAGAAGATAAAGCTGAAGCTCATGTCGAAATCGACATCTTGGATCAGCTTCATTGTTGCTTGGTGGTCCATATCGGATTCACCCGGGAAACCGACGATAAAGTCAGAGCTGATTTGGATATCAGGGCGTGCTTTACGCAGTTTACGGATAATCGACTTGTATTCGATACCTGTGTGCGGACGCTTCATCATTGTTAGGATGCGGTCGCTACCACTTTGTACTGGCAGGTGCAGGAAGCTCACAAGCTCAGGCGTGTCTTCGTAAACGGCAATAATGTCATCCGTGAACTCAAGTGGGTGACTGGTGGTGAAACGAATTCGGTCGATACCATCAATCGAAGCAACAAGGCGAAGCAATTCTGCAAAGCTACAGATATCACCTTCGTGTGTTGAGCCACGGTAAGCGTTCACGTTTTGGCCTAGAAGGTTCACTTCACGAACCCCTTGCTCTGCTAGCTGCGCGATTTCGAACAAGACATCATCCATTGGGCGGCTGACTTCTTCACCACGCGTGTATGGAACAACACAGTAGGTGCAGTATTTAGAGCAACCTTCCATGATGGAAACAAACGCGGTTGCGCCTTCTGCACGAGGTTCTGGTAGACGGTCAAACTTCTCAATCTCAGGGAAAGAGATGTCCATAACAGGCGCTTCATTACTTTGTGACTGCTTGATCATTTCAGGCAGACGGTGCAATGTTTGAGGGCCAAAGATAACGTCAACGAACGGCGCACGCTCGCGAATGTGGTCACCTTCCTGAGTGGCTACACAGCCCCCCACGCCAATGACAACACCTTCTTTTTTATCTTTAAGGGTTTTCCAACGACCTAGCTGGTGGAATACCTTTTCTTGTGCTTTTTCGCGGATAGAACAGGTATTCAGTAGTAGTACGTCTGCTTCTTCTGGTTCTTCCGTCAGCTCATAGCCGTTAGCAGCATTCAGTAGATCGGCCATCTTAGACGAATCGTATTCGTTCATCTGGCAGCCCCAGGTTTTAATTAGCAGTTTTTTACTCATGTTGTTCGCTCGATCGTTAGTTTAAATTAAGGGAGCAAATCGCCCAGTGTGGAACAGTGTCAACGCTGCATATTTCATGTGGTTGACTATATTTTAGCCGCCCTCTCGGCGGTAAGCGGCGTATTGTACTGCTTTAAAAACCTACTGACTAGTTCTGTCACACATTCAGTTAAATCCTATGTAATGCAAGGGATTTGCCCTTATCTGTGTTGAGGTTTTTAGTTACATTTTAGTAATGAAAAAGTACAATGAAAATCAGCCAGATAATCAACAAATAAAGTACAAATTATGACCAAATATGATGTTGCCGTTATCGGTGGCGGTATGGTTGGTGCGGCGATTGCGATCGGTTTCGCCAAGCAAGGCAGGACCGTGGTTGTCGTAGAAGGCACGGCTCCTCAGCCGTTTTCAGCAGAGCAGCCGATGGATATTCGAGTTTCGGCGATCTCAGAGCATTCTGTATCGATATTGGAAGAGCTGGGTGCATGGCAGGCAACATCACAGATGCGAGTTTGTCCTTATCGCAGGCTTGAAACTTGGGAACATCCAGAATGCAGAACCCGTTTTCATGCTGATGCACTGAATATGGATCGACTTGGCTACATTGTCGAAAACCGCCTGATTCAGTTGGGGCTGTGGGGGGAATTTGAACGTTATTCTAATATTACGCTTTGCTGCCCTGACCGATTAGAGCATATTGAGTTTGGTCAACCTTGCTCTGTTAGCTTAAATTCCGGTCAGTCCTTTCAGGCTGACTTAGTTGTTGGGGCTGATGGAGCAAATTCTCAGGTTAGAGCTCTGGCTGGGATTGGCGTGACGGCATGGGATTATCGCCAACATTGCATGTTGATCAATGTTGAGAGAGAACTTCCACAGCAAGACATTACCTGGCAGCAATTTACACCATCAGGACCGCGTTCGTTTCTTCCGTTATGCGGTAATCAGGGCTCTTTGGTCTGGTATGATTCTCCTCAGCGAATCAAACAGCTGTGCTCTATGACCAATGAGCAGCTAAGGCAAGAGGTTCTGAGTCATTTTCCTGCCGAATTAGGTGATATTAAAGTGCTCCAAGCTGGTTCATTCCCTCTAACCAGACGACACGCACAGTCCTATTCAGCGCTTGGTTGTGTGCTTGCCGGCGATTCGGCGCATACAATAAACCCTCTGGCAGGGCAGGGGGTGAATATTGGCTTTAAAGATGTTGAAGCGTTACTTGAAGTGACGGAAGGAAAAACACATTTTTCGCAGGAAGTGCTCAAGCTCTACGAACGTAAACGCCGCCCTGACAACCTGCTTATGCAATCAGGCATGGACTTTTTCTACAAGAGTTTTAGTAACGATCTGGCTCCACTTAAATTTATCCGCAACGCGGCATTGAAAGTGGCTGAGAATGCTGGTCCGTTAAAAAGTCAGGTGTTGAAATATGCGTTGGGGCTAAAATAACCCAAGAGAGAGGTAATAAAAAACGCAGCTGAGTCGCTGCGTTTTTTTGTATTTGGCTAAGTAAAAATTACTTAGTTACGCGTAGGACTGGTGTTTCACCTACGGATACTGAGCCAGATAGTTTGTTCAGCTCTTTGATTTCGTCCATGTTAGAGATAACGACAGGCGTTAGAGTTGATTTTGCTTTCTCTTCTAGAAGCGCTAGATCGAACTCGATGATAGTGTCGCCAGCTTTAACTGTTTGACCTTCTTCTGCAATACGCTTGAAGCCTTCGCCTTTTAGTTCAACAGTATCGATACCGAAGTGAACGAATAGCTCTACGCCGTCATCAGACTCGATTGAGAATGCGTGGTTAGTTTCAAAGATCTTACCGATTGTACCGTTTACAGGAGCTACCATTTTGCTGCCAGCAGGTTTGATAGCAATACCGTCACCAACGATTTTCTCAGCGAAAACGACATCTGGCACATCTTCGATGTTTACGATTTCACCAGACAGAGGCGCGATGATTTCAATTGCACCTGCGTCAGCACTGTCGTCAGATACTAGCTTCTTAAGTTTGTCAAACAGACCCATTGTGTCATGCTCCTAACGTTTTATTTAATTCTGTCGAATTATAGTATACCAATCTCACAAGATAGACGACTATTTTTAGCCGTCTATCTTAATGGTATCAGTCAATTATTGAGTTTTCTCTGCGATGAATTTTTCTACAACGGCTTCAATTTCTGCCGCTGTTGGTAGAGAAAGCGCTTCTTCTGCCATTGCTTTTACTTCTGCAAAGTTCGAGTTACGAATCACTTTCTTCACTTTAGGAATAGAGATGCCGCTCATAGAGAACTCGTCTAGCCCCATACCTAGAAGTAGAAGTGTCGCACGCTCATCACCTGCTAGCTCACCACACATACCAGTCCACTTACCTTCAGCGTGAGAAGCGTCAATCACTTGCTTGATTACAGTAAGTACAGCTGGAGACAGCGGGTTGTATAGGTGTGAGATCATCTCGTTACCACGGTCTACTGCTAGTGTGTACTGAGTAAGATCGTTAGTACCGATAGAGAAGAATGCGACTTCTTTCGCTAGGTGGTGTGCGATAGCAGCGGCTGCTGGAGTCTCAACCATTACACCGATTTCGATGTTTTCGTCAAATGCATGGCCTTCAGCGCGAAGTTCTGCTTTGTATTCTTCGATAGCTTTCTTCAGTTCACGGATCTCTTCAACAGAGATGATCATTGGGAACATGATGCGAAGTTTACCGTGTGCAGATGCACGTAGGATGCCGCGTAGCTGGTCACGAAGGATTTCACGACGGTCTAAGCTGATACGAACTGCGCGCCAGCCTAGGAATGGGTTCATCTCTTGTGGTAGATCCATGTATGGAAGATCTTTGTCACCGCCGATGTCCATTGTACGGATGATCACTGATTCACCGTTCATTGCTTCCGCAACTTCTTTGTACGCTTGGTACTGCTCTTCTTCAGTTGGCAGAGCATCACGGTCCATGAATAGGAATTCAGTACGGTACAGACCGACACCTTCACCGCCATTACGGATAATGCCATCACAGTCTTTAACCGTACCGATGTTACCGCACACTTCTACACGGTGACCGTCAGTAGTCTCTGCGTGGAGATCTTTTAGCTTCGCTAACTCTTCTTTTTCAGCAAGGAATGCTGATTTCACCGACTTCGCTTCTTCTAGTTCAGCTTCCGATGGGTTGATAACGATTTTGTTGTTCATCGCATCAAGAATCAGCATGTCGCCGTTCTTCACTTGCTTAGTGATGTCGTTAGTACCAACGATAGCTGGAAGCTCAAGAGAGCGCGCCATGATTGAAGTGTGAGAAGTACGACCGCCAATGTCACAAGCAAAACCAAGAACGTAATCTAGGTTGATTTGTGCTGTTTCAGATGGCGTTAGGTCATAAGCAACTAGGATAACTTCTTCATTGATATCGCTAAGTGAAACGATATTGATGCCAAGAGCATTCTTAACAAAACGTGTACCGATATCACGGATATCCGTTGCACGTTCCTTTAGGTATTCGTCGTCTAGAGATTCAAGAGCAGTCGCTTGTTCTTCGATAACCGTGTGAATCGCGTTATCGGCGTGCATCTTGTCGTTTTTGATCAGTGCTAGGATTTCTTCTTCTAGCTCTTCATCTTCAAGAAGCATGATGTGACCTTCGAAGATCGCTTCTTTCTCTTCACCGAATGTTTCAAGGGCTTTCTGCTTGATAGTTTCAAGCTGAGCTGCTGATTTGTTACGTGCGTCAAAAAAGCGAGCTACTTCTGCTTCTACTTGAGCATCAGTAATTGAGTGAGTGTTTAGGACAATTTCATCTTCTTGAAGTAGTAGTGCTTTACCAATAGCAATACCTGGAGATGCTAGGATGCCTGAAATCATAGCCTTACCTTAAATTGGTCAACTTTAAACGGGAGAAAATATGAGTGCGCTAACGATAATGTGTAGCTTAAATCTTGGCCTATTTCCAACAAAGCCATTTTGCTTTCACAAAATGGCTTTGAAAATAGGAGACCGGATTAGTGTAGTTGATCCATTAGAGCAACTAGGTGGTCAACAGCTTGTTGAGCTTGAGGGCCCTCAGCTGAGATAGTAACCTGCGTACCTTTTACTAGGCCAAGAGTTTGAAGTTTGAACAGGCTTTTCGCGCTAGCGCTTTTACCGTTAGAAGTCACAGTGATGTCTGCATCAAAGCCTTTTGCTTCTTTAACAAACTGTGCAGCTGGACGAGTGTGAAGACCGTTTTCTGCAGTGATTTCTACTTGCTTCTCGTACATGTTATATACCCCAATTGATTTATATTTTGATAGTTTCTAAATCAGATTCAGCTTAACCCCGAATGTCGCTTTGTGCCAAATACACAATATTCATTTAGTGTCATAGTCGATACTGATTGCAAATTTTCCAGTCATGATTCCAATCTGTGCTGGATATCATCACTGGGATAAATTCTTATTTAGCTTTTATTTTGAAGCTAAAAATAAAACTGCCCTGATATTACCAAAGGTGAGGCAGGGATCAACAAAAAAGCCCCATAAAGGGGCTTTTTTAGACTAAAAATTGATTTGGCAACGAATTACTGTTGGTTCTCTTTCTCTGTAAAGATGCCCGCAAACAGTGCTGTACTTAAGTAACGCTCACCTGAACTAGGAAGTACGGTTACGATAGTTTTTCCTTCAAATTCAGGTAGTTCTGCCAGTCTATTAGCAGCGACAACAGCAGCGCCAGAAGAGATACCTGCTAGAATACCTTCCTCTTCCATCAGTCTACGTGCCATTTCGATAGCTTCTTCAGAAGTGACTGACTCAACACGGTCCAAAAGCTCTAAATCTAAGTTACCAGGGATGAAACCAGCGCCGATACCTTGAATTTTGTGTGGTGCAGGTTGGATTTCTTCACCTGCAAGTGCCTGTGCAATGACAGGTGATTCTGCTGGCTCCACGGCAACAGAAACAATGTTCTTACCTTTCTCACCCTTAATGTATCGGCTTGTACCTGTAATAGTACCGCCTGTACCCACACCAGCAACGAATACGTCAACTTCGCCATCAGTTGCTTCCCAGATCTCAGGACCTGTGGTTTTTTCGTGAATCTGAGGGTTGGCTGGGTTGTTGAATTGCTGAAGAAGTAGATATTTGTCTGGGTTAGCCGCAACAATTTCTTCTGCTTTAGCAATTGCGCCCTTCATGCCTTTTGCTGCTTCTGTCAGCTCAAGGTTTGCACCTAGCGCTTTTAGCAGCTTACGGCGTTCTAAGCTCATAGACTCGGGCATGGTTAAAGTAAGTTTGTAACCACGAGCAGCTGCAACGAATGCAAGAGCAATACCTGTATTACCACTGGTTGGTTCAACAAGCTCTACGCCTGGTTTCAACGTACCAGCTTTTTCTGCTTCCCAAATCATGTTTGCACCGATACGGCATTTAACACTGAAGCTTGGGTTACGAGCTTCAATTTTCGCCAATACTTTACCTTTACTGACTTTGTTCAGGCGTACCAGTGGTGTGTTGCCTATGGTAAGAGAGTTATCTTCGTAGATTTTGCTCATGTCGTGATCCTTCATCTGTTAAAAGCTAATTTGCCTCTGAAAAACCGAGAGCGATTAGCTGGTAATCTGTGTGCTCATTATAGAGTTCGTGGATAGAAGAGTAGGCTAGCTAAAAATTCTAGAGAAGGATTAAAAAGTTATAACTTATTAGAATGGGATGAAGTGCATGTTATTCATCTAACATGCACTATTTGTTACTCAACGTTTGAACTCAGCAACCCAAATGGCTGTCGCACCACAGACTGCAACGGGCATCACGATAAGGTTTAAGATCGGGATGGTAGTAAAGATGGCCACTAACGCTCCAAAGCTGTATGCCTTGCCTTGTTTTTGTTTCAAACTGTTACGCATTTCGCTAAAAGGCACTTTGTGATTGTCAAAAGGGTAATCGCAATACTGAACGGCTAGCATCCAAGCGGTGAACCCAAACCAAAGAATTGGCCCAAGCGTCTGACCCAAAGCGGGAATCAGAAGCAAAATGAATAGACCGATGGCTTTTGGCAAAACATAAAGTAGCTTTTTCCATTCGCGAGCAAGAATACGAGGAGTGTCTTTGACTACGGCTAACATCCCATCGTCGTTGACGGCTCTACCTGTCAGATGCTCTTCTACTTTTTCGGCCAATAGACCGTTAAATGGTGCGGCAACGAAATTAGCCAGCGTACTAAAGAAGTAGGAGAAGGTTGCAAGTATGGTCAGGACCAACAAAGGCCACAATATGTAACTTAACCAGGAAAGAAATCCGGGTAGTTGCCCCATTAGCTGCTCTATCCAAACATCTAAGTGTGAAAACAGATAAAACAGTGCACCACCCACAAGCAAGACATTTGCTAATAAAGGAAGCAGAACAAATTGACGGATACCAGGCTTGACTGCGAGTTCAAGTCCGTAGAAGAAGTAACCAAAACCGGATCGTTGTTGTATGTTTGAATTCATAAGCCCTGACTGTTGGTGGTGTAAAATCGAACGCTTTTTATCTTAACAAGAAAAAAGCGTGTTCAAAATCACAACATTGCGTGAACTTCTCACATTAAGTTGTTCTAAAACAGGGGAGAGTTTTGGTAGAGTTACTTATAGAAAGGTTTAACCAAATTCGATAAGTTGGTTTACGGGCTAGGTATATCGAGTAATTTGAGAGCGAAAAATGCAGGAATTGCGATTTGTACTCATAATTGTCGGAGCTTTAGCAATAGCAGCGCTATTGTTCCACGGTTTATGGACAAGCAAAAAAGAAGGAAAGGCCAAGTTTGGCAGTAAGCCTCTTCGTAAATTGGATGCCGATAAAGAGGATGATCCTGAGGCGATGCCAGAACGTGCATTTGCACCCGAAGACGATTTTGAAATCATTCGTAAAGAGCGCAAAGAACCCGATTTCGCTGAAGAGAAACTCACAGCCGATCCATTGATCGATGGTTATGTTGAGCCAGACGTTGCTCTTGAGCCTCAATCTCAGGCTGAGTTGCCTTCTGAGAAAGTTGAGCAAAAGGTAATCGAAGAGCCTGATATAGACGTGCCATCAATTTCTACCAAAGCGCTGGATGAGATTGAAGCGAGCGTGGAAACAGTTGTAGCCTCAGAGCCAGAAAACACAGAACCTTTGCCGGGAATCAACGAGCCAGTTGAGCCTGAAGCCACCGTTGCTGAGCCGGAAATGCAAGTGATTGTGCTTAACGTCCATTGTGCTGGAAGCGAGCCGTTTGTTGGAACTAAGTTGTTTGATAGCATGCAGCAAAATGGCCTGCTTTATGGAGAAATGGACATATTCCATCGTCATTCAGATCTATCCGGAACAGGCAAGGTGCTGTTTAGCGTCGCTAATATGATGCAACCTGGTACGCTTGAGCATGCAGACCCAGCAGAGTTTACAACCAAAGGTATTTCATTCTTTATGACGTTACCTTGTTATGGTGACCCAGAGCAGAACTTTAAGTTGATGCTAAAAACAGCTCAGCAGATTGCAGATGATTTAGGCGCAAACGTACTCGATGACGCTCGTAACTTAATGACGCCAAATCGTCTGGATGCGTACCGAGCGCAAATTCAGAGTTTTAAAACAGCAGAATCTGCGTAAGCTACACATAATTCATTCAAGGCTCCGAATCCGGAGCCTTTCTTTTTTTGAACAAGGTATAGTTGCGAACCAGACCAAGCCTGTTCATACTCCTGAAAACTATGATCCCGACATCGATACGATATCGGTCGTTAAAACGATTAAGTACAGAGTTAGTTATGTCACAAGAGATTCAAGAAAGACTCAATCAATTACGCGAGACGCTCCATTACCACGGAGTTAAGTACTATGTAGAAGACAATCCTGAGGTTCCTGATGCGGAATATGATCGTCTGATGCGTGAGTTATTGGAACTTGAGGCAGAGCATCCAGATTTGGTGAGTATTGATTCTCCAAGTCAGCGAGTCGGTGGGCAGCCACTTGACGGATTTCAATCGGTGGCGCATGAAATTCCGATGCTGTCTCTGGACAACGCTTTCGATGACGAAGAGTTAGAAAGCTTCCATAAGCGTATGTCTGATCGTATTCCAACGGCAGAATTCAATGTATTTTGTTGTGAACCTAAGCTAGATGGCTTAGCCGTTAGCTTATTATATGAAAATGGCATCTTAGTTCAGGCTGCAACTCGTGGTGACGGTACTACTGGTGAGAACATTACTGAGAATGTTCGTACTATCAAATCGATCCCGCTGAAGTTGAGTGGTCAAGGCTGGCCGCAACGTATTGAGGTACGTGGTGAAGTCTTTATGCCAAAAGAAGGCTTCGACAAATTGAACCAACAAGCCCAGAAAAAGGGTGAGAAAGTCTTTGTCAACCCACGTAACGCAGCAGCAGGAAGTCTGCGTCAGTTGGATTCCCGTATTACGGCCACACGTCCTCTTAGCTTCTACGCATACAGCGTTGGTGTTGTGGAAGGAACTGCATTGTCTGAAAGCCACTATGAGCGCTTTCTGCAACTGAAAGGCTGGGGGCTGCCAATGTGTCCTGAAACTCGTCGAGTTGCTAATTTGACCGAAGTAAAAGCCTACTATCAAGATATACTAGAGCGCCGAGAAGCTTTACCGTATGAAATCGATGGGGTTGTGATTAAAGTCGACGATATTGCATTACAAGAACAATTAGGCTTTGTTGCTAGAGCACCACGATGGGCGATTGCTTACAAGTTTCCTGCGCAAGAAGAGATCACCTTGCTTAATGATGTTGAGTTCCAAGTCGGACGGACTGGAGCGATTACACCTGTTGCCAAACTGGAACCCGTGTTTGTTGGCGGTGTGACAGTAAGTAACGCAACTTTGCACAATGCGGATGAAATTGAACGCCTTGGTGTGAAAGTAGGCGATAGCGTGATCATTCGTCGTGCAGGAGATGTAATTCCACAAATTGTTTCTGTGATTGAAGAGCGTCGACCAGATAATGCTCGCGACATCGTATTCCCTGAGCGGTGCCCTGTGTGTAGCTCAGAAGTGGAGCGTGTTGAAGGTGAAGCGGTTGCTCGTTGCTCTGGCGGTTTAGTGTGTCAGGCGCAACGTAAGGAAGCTCTTAAACACTTTGTGTCGCGCAAAGCTCTTGATGTTGACGGACTTGGAGAAAAGGTGATTGAACAGCTAGTGGATCGCGAGATGGTCGAAACACCAGCAGACTTATTCAAGCTATCTGCAGGGGTAATAACTGTCCTAGATCGTATGGGCCCGAAATCGGCGCAGAATGTTGTTGATGCATTAAACCAGGCTAAGTTGACAACACTACCTCGATTCCTCTACTCCCTTGGCATTCGGGAAGTCGGCGAAGCCACAGCAGCGAATCTCGCTCAGCACTTTAAAACTCTGGACTCAGTAAAAGCTGCTAATCACGAACAGCTCATCGAGGTCTCTGATATTGGTGACATTGTTGCGAGCCATGTTATTGCTTTCTTTGCACAGGATAAAAACCAACAAGTCATTCAAGACCTTCTCGACCAAGGGATAGAATGGCCTGAGATTGAAGAGCAGAGCGAAGACACTCCCCAACCGTTAGCTGGAAAAACGGTGGTTCTTACGGGCTCCTTGTCACAGTTATCTAGAAATGATGCGAAATCTGCACTGCAGGCGCTAGGTGCGAAAGTAACGGGTAGTGTGAGCAAAAAAACAGACATTTTATTTGCTGGTGAAAATGCAGGCTCTAAACTAGCAAAAGCACAAGAGCTAGGTATAGAAATCAAAACAGAGCAGGACTTAGTCGATCTGATCTAAATCTAGTTACAATAGTAGAAAGGCCACCCATATGGGTGGTTTTTTTTTGCGGTAAAAATACTGATGTTTTTAACGGTTGTAGAGGCCAAAATTAATGCAGTGATCAAGATCTTATAACTGAGAAAGTTCCCTTTTTCATTATTTTTATGCGAGTCACTTCAAAGTTAATTTATCTGTTTTTATGTTTAAGCTTTTGATTATTAATGATTATATTGTTTTTATCTTGATTGTTATTAGGGTAGGTGGATCTTGATCACTATGTTTAGAAAAATTTGTAGCTGGTCATATTTTTTTATTTAGAAATTAAGTTCTGATTGATGTTTTTTGTCGCGAAGTTAGTCTTAAAGCCATGGATACACCGGGTGTATGCAGAATTAGAAAGTGAGGAATTAATGATTAATCTTTTGCTTTCGTCATAGGAAATGATTCTCCCTTCGGCGGCCAACTTAAGGTGAGAACAACAAAAACAGCTATATCCATTTTTAGGAGTTTTTCCATGGAAAAAATGTTCAAACGCACTCTTCTTGGTGCAGCAGTGGCGATGGTTTCTACAGGTGCATTAGCAGCTGAATCATCTCAGGTTGGTATTATCTCTGACTTCAATGTCCAAGCTTACGGTGTGGCAGCGATCTCGATCGTAAACTACGACTCTGAAGAGACGAAAGCAGGTGTTACTAAAGATACTGGTACCGGCTATGACTACGAAAACGAATCACGTATTGGTTTCCGTGCTAGCAAAGATATGTACGAGAACGTAAATGTTTTCATGCAGATTGAATCTGGCTACGTTGGTGAAAATGGCGATGGCGCATCACTGGGTAACCGTGACACTTTCCTTGGCCTAAAAGGCGATTGGGGTAAAGTGCGCTTTGGTCGTATGCTGACACCTATGTATGAAGTAATTGACTGGCCTTACGCGAACCCTGGTTTAGGTGCTGTATGGGACTGGGGCGGTGATGTTAAATACAACCGTGACCGTCATGGCGATATGGCTCGCTACGATTCAGTTGATTACAACGGTTTCACTTTCAATCTGGCAACTGGTCGTGGCGATGCAAGCGTAAAAGACAACTACTTCTACGGTGCAGCCGCGCACTATCGTCTGAATGACAGCCTAACTTTCCATGCTGCGCTGGAAACTGAAACGGATCGTCAAACTGATGCAGATGCTGGTACGCTGGCTGATACGTTTGGTTACCTAGTCGGCTTTGAAGCATCTCTTCCTGCAGGTTTTGGTATTTCTGGAGCATATAAAGCTGGTGAGTCTGATGAGCAAGGTGGTGCAAAATCAGAACAGGCTTCATATTCTGTTATCGGTCAATATTGGACTGGACCATGGGGCTTTAAGCTAGGTTACGCAGCCAATATGGACTCAGAAACTGGTGGCGTTAAAACAAACAACGAAGACAGTGTTGTATCTGGTCAGTTAATGTATGTTCACAATGGTTTCGTACCATACGTACGTATTGCACAGCGTGATATCCTTTCTTCAGACGGTTTAACAAACACAGAAACATTCGTTGTTCGTGTTGGTCTAGAGTACGGTTTCTAAGAGTTTTACAATTTGTTCTTAATAAAATGCGCTGGCCCTTGTTGGCCAGCGTTTGTTGTATTGAGAGGTAGAGCCTGAAGATAAAGGGTAATTCGAATAGTATATAACGGAGTCATTTCCAGGGTGGTTTATATGAAGAAAATTATTTTAGCGTCACTTCCTTTATTGATGGTAGGTTGTACTACGTTAGATTCAACAAGCGATTTTACCGATGTAGTAAAACGAGTTGAATCGAAACAGAACTATCAAATTATTGTTGGTAAATCACTAACGCCGGATGCACTTGAAGTGAACGGTAGTCAGTTGGTGAAGTCATCATTAGAGCTGAATTATGTAACTCCAACACAGAAAAAAAATGTACCGGATTCCTTTATTAAAATGGAATTGCAGTACTTTAAAAACTATAACGAATTTAAAACAGTAATGGTTGAAGGTAGCAATAAAGAGGTAGCTCTAAAACCTTACGCTGCATCAGCGGAAACCTGTAGTGATGTATGTACTCAAACTCAGTATGTCAGATTTCCAGTGTCTAGCCAGCTTCTCGCACAGCAGCCGTATCAAGATCTTAAATTTGATGTGACCGCTTCGAATGCTAATAACATTACTTTCTCTATCCCTTCAGGTTACATTGAAGCGATTGTGAACAGTGCCAATTCTAATGTAGCTCCGGCTGTGGTAGCTGCTCCTGTTGCTGCCGCGACTCCTGTAGCTCACAGCTCGTCTTCAAAAGCGATAGAGATGACACAATATTGGTTTGAGCAAACGCCAAAAGAACAACGTGATGATCTATTGAGCTGGGCGGTTGAAAATCGCAACTCAACCAAACTGACGCTTACAACTGATTCCAAGCAACAAGAAATGTTTGGTTACTGGTATGGAAAAGCAACGAAAGAAGAAAGAAAAGCAATCATTAAACAACTGCTAGAATTATAAAAAGAGAAGGAGCCGAAAGGCTCCTTTTTTCATCTCATTACCGTACCATCGCTATTTTCACATATAACTATTGGCATACGTTCAACTACCCCTGAGCTTAATTCACATTTCACTATTGGGCCCGAAGCAGTGCTTCCTACGGGTGATTGTGCTGCTACCGAAAAACTAAAAATAAGACTACATGCTAACGCAACGAAATATTTCATAATAAACACCTCACTAAAGATCCCATTAAAGAGATATTTATCAGTATGTCGCTTAACGATAAAAGATCAAAAAAAAGTTTAGTTATTTAAAATTTTCTTTAATAAATAACTCTTACTTTTTGTGAGAAACTAATTAATAACCAAATGATATGGTTAGAATGTTATTTTGTTTGAAATGAGAAGATTGATTTTGATTAATGCTATTTGTCGGTATAAATAGCAACTTAATTCAAGACAATAATACGTTAAGTATTTGAATACTATCACTTGTTACTTCAAGGGAAGTGTTTCTAGAAGAAAAAAGGCTCTTTGTTAAGACAAAGAGCCTGAGATAGAGATTATTTTTTTTCTTCTATAGTGAGAATAATACCGTTCACTTGAGTTATTTCTACGAGTGTACCTGCGGGTATCGCGTGTTCAGTTTGCGCTGACCAAGTGGTATCCCCCACTTTTATGCGATGCTTTCCTGGCGCTAGGTTTTCTTCAACCAGAACTGTCTGGCCAATGAGTTGTTTCTGCTTCTGGTTTAAGTCTCGGTTTAGGTCGTCGGAGGAGTCCTTCTTAAATTGTCGTCTCCACCATAGCCAGGTTGTCATGAGTGAAAATACACTAAAAGCAATCCACTGCAGTTGCCAACTCATCGGAAGTAAAGTAAGTAGTAGGCCGACGATTAAAGCCGACAAACCCAGCCAAAGAAAGTAACCAGCAGTACCAAGCAGCTCCACAGCCAGTAAAGCTAGCCCGAAGGCCAGCCAGTGCCAATAATTGAGAGAATCGAGTAATTCGAACAAGAGCACCTCTATTTATTTTGATCGGATTTATGCTTGAACATTTCTGCGATACCAGCCACGGAACCCATCAGCCCCGATGCCTCAAGTGGTAGCATGATAATCTTGCCATTTTCGGCTTGGCCAATTGCCCGCAATGCGTCCGTATAGCCTTGGGCAATGAAGTAATTCACAGCCTGCATGTCGCCTTGGGCAATTGCCTCCGATACCATAGTTGTTGCTCTCGCTTCGGCTTCAGCTGCTCGTTCACGAGCTTCTGCTTGAAGTATAGCGGCTTGCTTATCACCTTCCGCTTTCAAAATTTCAGATTGCTTCTGACCTTCTGCTCTTAAGATTTCTGCCTGACGAATACCTTCAGCTTCTAAGATCTCAGCACGCTTGTTACGTTCTGCTTTCATTTGAGCATTCATGGCGGCGGTTAGATCCGCTGGTGGTTGCACATCTTTGATTTCAATACGTGTTACTTTCACACCCCAAGGGTTGGTTGCTTCATCGACAATAGACAGCAACTTGCTGTTGATCATATCACGTTGACTCAGCATCTCATCAAGTTCCATAGAGCCTAAAACGGTACGGATATTAGTCAGTGTCAGGTTGCGAATGGCGTGCTCTAGGTCGTTAACTTCGTACGCGGCTTTCGCTGCATCGACGACTTGAACAAAACAGACGGCATCAATAGTGACGTTAGCATTGTCTTTAGAAATGACTTCCTGAGCGGGGATGTCTAACACGCGCTCCATCATATTGATTTTATGACCTATACCGTCAATGAAAGGAATGATGATGTTCAAGCCCGGTTTCAGAGTCAGTGTGTAGCGGCCAAAACGTTCGACGGTCCAGTGGTTACCCTGAGGTACAGTCTTGACACCTGCCATGATGAAAGCGATAGCGACAATGAGAAAAATGCCGATAGTAATGAGAGAGTCGATAGCCATATCTGAGTCCTTGTATAAGTTATTATGTCGATTGTTGCTTAATTCATGTGGCAGCACAATGACATAAATGAGAACCAGTGCTAAATTCACGCAAAATTAAAGCCGGGCATGCCGGCTTTAAAGGTGATTTGAGTGAAGGTTAATAGAGTACAGAGTAGAGCTGTCGACGATACTTCGCGGCAATTGGGTTTCCCTGACCTAGTGCTGCGAGAATATCCATAAAGTGCTTTTTCATGTCGCCATCAAGAGCATTTAAATCACTGCGTAAGAAGGTCCATAGTAATTCGAGTGCTTCTTCGTCACGATTAACTTGATGGTAGCTCAGTGCGAGTTCTGCGGCGTTTTTGGCATCCGCTGGATTTTCTTTCAACGCATTCTCAAGAGACTGGATTTCAGGGCTGTTCGCCGCTTGATCGTGTAGCTCCAGTTTTGCCACTAAGCCTTTGTAGTAGTTGTCCTGATATTCCATAGGGATGGTATCTAACAAGGCTTTAGCCTGATCAAAGCTTTGAGTTTCTAGTAAGCAATCCGCTAAAGCGAGCTTTACGTCGCCTTTCTGTTTTAGCTCATCTGGCAATGCCTGAAGAAGTACTAAAGCCTGAGCATGCTGGCCTGATTGAAGACATTCTACAGCTTGTTTTAGATTAAGCTCATCTTGGCTCGGTAGATGTTTGGCAAGCATAGCTTGAATTGTAGGGAGCTCTTGAGGACCGCCTAAGCCATCGACAGGTTGACCATTCACAAATAATGCAATGGTGGGCAGAGCTTGTACACCAAATTGGCTTGCGATCATCTGCTCTTGTTCGCAGTTGAGCAATGCCAGTGTGAACGCTCCATTATATTGTTGAGCAAGATTTTGCAGCTCGGGAATAATTTGAGTGCTTTCTTGGCTCATTGGGGCCCAGAAATGAATAAGTACGGGCGTTTGCATTGAGCCTTCCAGTACTTGACGGAAGTTCTGTTCGCTCAGTTCCACAATAAAAGGAGATTGCATCTGGTGATTCCTTGCAAAGAGTTGGATACAACAAACATATGGGCGGTTGCTATAGATATCAAGGGAATAGCAGATACAAAAACACCGCTTGTGAAAGCGGTGTGATTGCTGCCTAATGCAAGCGAAGGTGTTTATAAAACGATAAACAAAGTTAGCGCAACACCCACACTTAGCCAGTTTAACTGGTTTAATGTCATGTCTTTTACCGAATGTAACGCTTAAATGAGGTCATGAAGTGAACAACTTCAGGGTGTAAGTTAGCGTCTTATTGTTACGAAAAAATTACACTCGGTGTTTTATTTTTAAGCAGCACGTCGCAAAATACCATCCAATAATCGGCTTGGCAGTAACCGTTTTAACACGGCAAACACTTTGGTTGGTGTAGTGACTCTGTAGCGAATCTTAGGTTTGTCTGATTCTAATGCGTGTAGAAGAGGCGCAATACAAGAATCAGCTGGTAAAACGAAGGAGTTGTTAGAAGACTCCTTTTCTAATCGCTGTAATTGATTTTGGTATTGCTGATGATGGACGCTGTCTTTGATATCAATCCACTTTAGAAAAGCTTGGAGTGCATTTTTTCTGAATTCAGTCTCAATTGGCCCCGGCTCTATTAGGCTAATGTGAATGTCGCTGCTATGCAGTTCTAATCGAAGTGTGTCTGTCCAACCTTCAAGCGCAAACTTGGAAGCGTTATACGCACCTCTATATTTCATCGCTGCAAAGCCAAGAACGGAACTGTTCTGAACAATTCTGCCGTGCCCATTCTGGCGCATAACCGGCAAAACTTCGCATACTAGCTGATGCCAGCCAAAGAAATTGGTTTCAAACTGCTCTCTTAAAGCTTGAGTAGGAAGGTCCTCCAAAGCACCCGGCTGACCATAAGCCCCATTGTTAAACAGAGCATCAAGCTTGCCGTTCGTCAGTTCTAGTGTCTGTTTAACGCCGCTTGAAATGCTATCGCTATCAGCCAGATCTAGCTGTATGCACGTTAGTCCTTCGTTGCGTAAGCGCTCAACATCATCGATATGTCGACATGAAGCAATGACTTGATAGCCTTTTTGGTGGAGTGCGTGCGCACAAACGTAACCAATGCCGGTCGAGCAACCGGTGATGAGTATAGATTTAGACATGAGAACCTTTCTTCTAGCGCAACGGAGATGGCTTAGAGTAAAAGATTATTCGTGATGTTGTAATAGATTTTTCAGAGCGGGCTCTAATCGGGAGTAACTGAAACGAAACCCGAGCTCTGTAAGCTTTTTGGGTTTAGCTCGAATACTATCAAACAGCAATACTGAACTTTCCCCCATAGCTAAACGCAGAGCCCATTTTGGGGTAAACAAAAGGTGAGGACGTTTGAGTGACTTCGCCAATGTTTGGCTAAACTGCTTGTTGGTCACAGGGTGAGGTGCACATAAGTTGAATTCTCCATGGGCATGCTCGGTCTCGAGTAAATAGACAATACCGCGAACCATGTCCAGCATGTGTATCCACGGCATGTATTGTCGGCCATTGCCGATGGGCCCTCCTAGGCCAAGCTTGTAAGGCAGCAGCATCTTATCCAGTGCTCCACCGCCTTGCCCTAGCACGACTCCCGTTCTGAGTATGCATACTCGAGTGGATTCGGAACGAGCTCGATTAGCGATCTGCTCCCACTTTGCGCAAACATGATGAGGAAACCCTTCATTATGAACGTGCAGTCCTTCGTCGAAGGGGTGATCCTGCTGGTCGCCATAGTAACCAACTGCAGAACCGCTTATAAACACAGCGGGAGGAGATGTGCTCGCATGGATCAAATCAACGATTTTTTCTGTGGTAGCCCAACGGCTTTTACAAATGGCTTCTTTTTGTTTCTTACTCCAGCGTTTGTCAGCGATGGGCTCGCCCGCTAGATTAACGATGGCATCGAATTCATTGAGGTCATGGTACTGCTCTAAGTCTGATAGGTAGGTGATGTTACCTAAATCAGCATGGTTGACGGCCGCTTTTGCTTTGGCGGGAGAGCGGGTGAGCAGAACGACTTCGTACGTTGTGAAGTGCTTCAGCAATTCCCTGCCAATAAAACCTGTGCCACCAGTGAGTAGTACTTTCATTTCGCTCTCCTTTGCTCCTCCATAAATGCCAGATTACTCAGGTGGTATCTATGGTAATTCTAGTAATTATAGCGAGTTAGCAGCCATTAGGATCATTGATTATGCAAAACTAATGATTATCACAAAATTAACATTTTGTTACTTTTGTTGGCCATCCCGCTATGCGAGTCACATCAACTGTGCAATCCATTTGTCATCATAAACAAGTACTTCACGGATAAAGAGGTTTCTATGCAGGCAATTACTGCGCTGCTAAAAGCGTTCTTGGGCAGCATGCGGGATCTGTTGCCAATTGTTGCCGTAATTGCTTTTTTTCAGCTGGTGGTGCTGCAAGAGCCGCTGCCCAATATGTTATCGATATTGTTCGGTCTAATGCTGGTTGTCATGGGGTTGACGTTTTTTATCTTCGGGTTGGAGATGGGGCTGTTTCCCATTGGTGAGTCCATGGCACAGGCGTTTGCTAGAAAGGGCAGCGTTTTCTGGTTGATGATCTTTGCGTTTTGTTTGGGGTTTGGTACCACGGTAGCTGAACCCGCTCTCACTGCTGTAGCCGATGAAGCAGCAGAAGTTGCGGCCGAAGGGGGGATGATTGCTTCTGGAGAAGTGGCGAAGGACGACTATGCCAATGGTTTGCGCTACACCGTCGCCTTATCGGTAGGGATAGCCATCATGCTGGGCGTACTCCGTATTCTTAAAGGGTGGTCGATTCAGTACATGATCATCGGCGGATACATTGGGGTTGTCGTACTGACCATGTTTGCACCAGATGCCATTATTGGTGTGGCATACGATTCTGGCGGCGTGACCACATCAACTATCACGGTCCCTTTGGTGACAGCTCTCGGCGTTGGGCTTGCATCGGCCATTAAAGGTCGTAACCCGATGATAGATGGTTTCGGGTTAATCGCCTTTGCGTCCTTGTTACCTATGATGTTTGTGATGGTTTATGGAATGGTGGTGGCATGATTGAATGGTCGCACTTTGTTGACACTTTTCTTGGCACTATTAGCGATGTCATCCCTATCGCATCGATTATTTTCGGCTTTCAGTTTGCAGTATTACGCCGCCCAGTAACGAATCTACCCAAAGTATTGCTTGGGTTCGGGTACGTGATTCTTGGCTTATCTTTGTTCCTTATCGGTTTAGAGCTGGCGTTGTTCCCACTCGGGGAAACAATGGCGACTCAATTGACGGCCCCTGCCTTTTTACAAGAATTTAGAACCAGCGTATCGGGCGCTATCGGTTGGCAGGATTACTACTGGGTGTATTTATTTGCCTTCTGTATTGGTTTTAGTACGACAATTGCTGAGCCTTCTCTGATTGCTGTCGCTATTAAGGCTAACCAAGTGTCGGGTGGCTCTATCAGTGTGAACGGCCTACGCATCGCCGTGGCGTTGGGAGTCGCAATTGGCATCTCTTTGGGGAGTTATCGGATCGTTGTTGGCGATCCAATCCATTACTACATTATCGCTGGTTACATTGTGGTCGTTATACAGACCTTTTACGCTCCCAAGTTAATTGTCCCGCTGGCCTACGATTCTGGCGGCGTCACGACATCCACAGTCACCGTGCCTTTGGTCGCCGCCTTAGGGTTAGGGCTTGCTTCTACCGTTCCGGGAAGAAACCCAATGATTGATGGTTTTGGCCTGATTGCCTTTGCCAGTTTGTTCCCGATGATTTCTGTTATGGGTTATGCCCAAATCACTCGTTGGCTCAACAAAGAGTCGACGAAGGAGGATAGTGAAAATGCGCTTTAAATTGATACTGGCTTTTGTCGAAGACAGTAAAACTGAAACGGTACTGGATGCGGCCAGGAATGCAGGTGCAACAGGCGCTACCGTGATCAATCACGCCAGAGGGGAAGGCCTAAATAAGAAGCGCACCTTTTTTGGTCTGACCCTAGAAGTGCAAAAAGACGTATTGCTGTTCGTTGTCGAAGAGCACCTTTCTCGTCATATTCTTGAAACCATCAGTGAGGTTGGAGAATTTGATCAGGAGTCGGGGCAGGGAATAGCGGTACAGATCGACATTGAAGATGCAGTAGGCGTTGCTCATCAGGTGGAAAAACTAACCAAAGTAGTAGAGGACGAATTATGAGCAGTCATGAAAAAATCCGTGTACGTGATGTGATGGCGAGTACTTACGTCATGATTGATGGCCTGACAACCGTCAGAGAAGGTATTCAGCTAGCTCGCAGCCATGAAGTGAAAGCTTTGGTTGTGAACAAACGGAATGAAGACGATGAGTTCGGTCTGGTGCTAATGAATGACATTGCGAAAAAAGTGCTGGCAAAGAATCGCTCGCCTGATCGGATCAATATTTATGAGATCATGACAAAACCAGCTTTGTCGGTGGATCCTGACATGAACGTGAAATATTGCGCACGTTTGTTCGAGCGCTTTGGTATCAGTCGAGCACCTGTGATTGAAAACGGTCAGGTTATAGGGATGGTGAGCTACAACAATATTGTGATTAATGGCATGGCAAGAGATGACTAAACATAGTTGAACCCGTAAAATAGCCTCAGTTTCTTTGAGGAAATGATGTCATGAAATTGTTTTTTGCCTCAGACTTGCATGGCAGTTTGCCTGCAACCGAGAAAGTACTTGCGCAGTTCGACCAATCTGGCGCTGAGGCTTTAGTTTTACTGGGCGATATTCTTAACCACGGGCCACGTAATCCGGTACCTGAAGGTTACAACCCTCCAGCAGCCGCGGAACGACTTAATCAATATGTGCAGAAGATTATTGCTGTTAGAGGTAATTGTGACAGCGAAGTAGATCAGATGCTGCTCTCTTTTCCGATGATGATGGATTACGCATGGGTGTTGCTTGAGAGCGGCCATCGCTTGTTTGTTACTCATGGTCATCTGTATAACACGGACAAACGTCCTCCTTTAAAGCGTGGGGACGTGATTGCACATGGTCATACCCATGTGCCTGTTGCGCAGTGGCAAGGGGAACAAGTCATCTTTAACCCAGGCTCAGTGACGTTCCCACGTAATGGTTTTGAACCTAGTTTCGGTGTTTATGAAGAAGGGGAGCTAAAAGTGGTGACCTTCGATAATCAGGTGCTAGCCTCGATTCGACTATAAAAAATGCCCGCTAAAGCGGGCATTTTTTACTTAGTATCAGAATGGCCAAGGTCCCTTTCTGGATCTATGATATCTCGAACTTTCTGTTTCAGTACTTTCGCTTCTGGGAAGCCACCATCACGCTTTCTTTCCCAAATAAGAAGACCATTGCAATGAATCTCAAAACGACCGCCTGTATCGGGATGTAAAGAGACGGTTTCGATCTCTTCACTAAAAGTATGTAGCAGCTCCTGAGATAACCATGTAGATCGCAACATCCAATTGCATTGGCGACAGTAATAAATATCGATTTTTGCTTTGTCCATAAAAACTCACAGTAATAACTTGATGCCGACTGCAAAGGTCAGCAATTCAAAACAAACCTTAATAACCTGATTACTATAGCGAGTGCTCAGGTAAGCTCCTAGTCCTCCGCCAAGGAAGGAACCGAGCAATAAGATAGGTAGCCATGGCCAGTAAATTGGGGCGCCTGCTTGTGCAACCGCTGCACCACCAATGCCGTTCCAAAATAGCCCGACGCAAATCATTGTGAACGCGACAGCCTGCTTATAGCTGTAACCAAACCAGCGAACTAAGAAGATAGTCACTAATAGCCCAGAGCCCGCCGTGAGAGAGCCATTAATTATCCCAATTAGAATCAGGCCTAGCCCGCCGAATATCCAACCTAGCGTATGACGATTTGTTGGCAGTTCTTGCTGGCCCAACTGTCGTTTGAAGCGAGAGTAGATACCGATAGCCAGAATCATCAGCCCCAATAACGTTTCGGCCAGCTTCTCGGGAATCATCAACACGATATTGGCGCCGATGATGACGCCGATACTGCCAACCGCAATCAGATAGAGAGCGACTTTGAAGTCTATCGTTTTTTGCTTAATGTGCGTGAACGCAGCACCAATACCGAGAGCGACGCTGGCGACCTTGTGGGTTGCAAGTGCAACGGAAAATGGTAGGCCGAAGAAAATGAGTAACGGGAATTGCAAAAGTCCAGCACCCCCGCCAGACAAGGAAGCAAGCGTGTTTGAGATAAATGAGCCGATAAATAGCCCAATTGAGTGAATCCAATCCATGATGAGTAAGATAAAATTAGGGGAGCATCATGCTCCCCTTAGGTAGAAATTAGTTAGAGAAAAGTACCGTAGAGCCGTGACTTAAGCTCGTTAGAAGTAATGTTTTCTCATTCACAATGTCGATTCGGCGGCTCTGTTGAGCATCCATCTTAAAGATCTGAGTGATGAGTTTTAGCTGATCGGCAGTGAAGTCTTTGCTTTGTGCTGAAGAAACGTCTTTGAACTCGATAGGTGAGACCAGCAGGTAGTTATCACTGATATCCCATTCGCCCGTTTCAGATATGTTGATGACATTTTCACTTTCTGCATTGTTAGCATACAGACGAACAGTAGCAACTCGAATGTAGCTACCGTTAGGTAGGTACTTCACGTTAGAGGTGACATCCACTTTGCGAAGCGGGCCAACTGACTCTTCTTGAAGGCTATCTGTAATTACTGTCACCATTTTTGACTGCCATTCCTTCGCGGTCAGCACTTGCTCAACTTTTAGATCACTGCCCCAGTATAGCCAGCCACTGAACAGAGCTGACAGAACAAGTAATCCAGCTGCGATTTTCTGATTCATGTCGTTATTCCTATTGGCAAACTTTACTGAGGTCTTGCTGTTCAGCAAAAATACGAACGGTGATGTTTTCACCAGAGTTGTCTAGTGAATGAATGTAGTTCAGTACTAACTGATTGTTCTGGCCACCAGTCGCGATTACTTCGACGGGAGCGACGGTTGCATGAGCGGCATTGTAACGTTTCACACATTGCTCAATTGATGGGTACCACTCACTGAGATCAGGATGATTAATCGGTGTTTTCACCGGAGTATTATCGTAAACCGCAACCTGGCGGAATTTTGATTCTGCTGGGTTGGTAAATAGTACAACGCACAAAGGAATAAGTAGTGCCAGAACCAACATAATACGTATAGCCCATCTAGATTGAGGCTTAACGTTTGGTGTTGATTTTGTTTCCGTAACGGTCGACTTAAGTGAGCTGACTTCGTCTACATGAGAGTCAGTAGGCAGTTCAACCGAAACATCTTCTGCTTCAAGTGCTTCCTCTTCGGCTACTGAAGTGTCTCCACTCATAAATGGGGTTGCACGTTCTACATTACAAATAAGTTGATAGCCGCGCTTAGGCACTGTTTTGACATATTGAGGAGACTTGGTTGAGTCTTGAAGCTGCTTGCGTAATGTCGAAATCGCCTGAGTTAGGCTGGAGTCATCGACTTCAAAGCCTTGTTCTCGCCAGACGAAGTCATGCAGTTCGTTGCGGGATACGATGTCATTGGGTTTTTCTGACAGTAAAAGCAGGATGCGACTTTCATTGCTTCCCAGACGAATGACTTCATTGTCGTTTGACTTGTCCACCAGAGAGTTCGTATTGGGGTCAAAAGTGAATCTGTTAGCAAGATTGAACTTAGTGCCTATGTTACTCATTGGATATGACCATTATTGTTGTATAGATTTCATCAGATGCGCGCAAAAATCCCTATATCAGGGAGGTGACGTTTAGTTTTTTTGATTTTTTGAGGTGCAAGAATAGTCAAAATAAGATCAAAAAAACACTGTTTTTATGATTTTTGACCTTGAATTTACAATTGTCACCCTCATGTTAACTTGCAGATTATCTCAGTATCGCCCCCGTTGACAATGCGGAGGCTTGATAAATATAGATGTTACGGAGCTATCATGAGCGATACAGCAACACAAAACAAAGAAACTCGTGGCTTTCAATCTGAAGTAAAACAGCTACTTCACTTAATGATTCATTCTCTTTATTCCAATAAAGAGATCTTTTTGCGTGAACTGATTTCGAACGCATCTGATGCTTCAGATAAGTTACGTTTTCAGGCGCTGTCTAATCCTAATTTATATCAAGGCGATGCTGAATTAGGTGTAAAACTTTCATTTGATGAAGCCTCAAATACCCTAACTATTTCTGATAACGGCATCGGTATGAGCCGCGATGATGTGATCGAGCATTTGGGTACGATTGCAAAATCAGGTACAGCCGAATTTTTCTCAAAGCTGTCGGAAGACCAATCTAAAGACTCTCAACTGATTGGTCAGTTTGGTGTAGGTTTCTACTCAGCGTTTATCGTTGCCGATGCAGTGACAGTTCGCACTCGTGCTGCTGGCCTGTCAGCTGATGAAGCAGTTCAGTGGCATTCTGCTGGTGAAGGTGAATACACCATCGAGACAATCTCGAAAGAATCTCGTGGTACTGATATCGTTCTTCACATGCGTGATGAAGGTAAAGAGTTCCTAAACGAGTGGCGCTTGCGTGAAGTGATCAGCAAGTACTCGGATCACATTGGCATCCCTGTTGCCATTCAAACTGCCGAGCGCGACGAAGAAGGTAAAGAAACAGGTGAGAAGAAGTGGGAGCAAATCAACAAAGCTCAAGCACTTTGGACACGCAACAAATCTGATATCTCTGAAGAAGAGTATCAAGAGTTCTACAAACACGTTTCTCACGACTTCGCTGATCCACTGGTGTGGAGCCACAACCGTGTTGAAGGTAAGAACGATTACACCAGCTTACTGTATATCCCAGCAAAAGCGCCTTGGGACATGATGAACCGTGACCACAAATCGGGTCTCAAACTGTACGTTCAGCGTGTATTTATCATGGATGATGCTGAGCAATTCATGCCTTCTTACCTACGTTTCGTTCGTGGCTTAATTGATTCAAACGATCTGCCATTGAACGTGTCACGTGAAATTCTACAAGACAACAAAGTGACGCAATCTCTGCGCAACGCTTGTACTAAGCGTGTTCTTACGATGCTTGAGCGCATGGCGAAAAATGACGAAGAGAAGTATCAGTCATTCTGGAAAGAGTTTGGTCTGGTTCTAAAAGAGGGCCCTGCAGAAGACATGAGCAACAAAGAAAAAGTTGCTGGTTTGCTGCGTTTTGCTTCTACAGAAGTGGATTCCTCGGAGCAAACGGTCGGTTTAGCCTCTTACGTTGAGCGTATGAAGGAAGGTCAGGACAAGATTTACTACCTGACAGCAGATAGCTACGCTGCTGCGAAGAACAGCCCTCACTTAGAGCAGTTCAAAGCAAAAGGCATCGAAGTCATTCTGATGTTTGATCGTATCGATGAGTGGTTGATGAACTACCTAACAGAGTTTGATGGTAAGCAGTTCCAGTCGATCACTAAAGCAGGCCTTGACCTGAGCAAGTTTGAGAACGAAGAAGAAAAAGAAAAGCAGAAAGAGACGGAAGAAGAGTTTAAGTCTGTTGTTGAGCGTACGAAGGACTACTTAGGCGAACGCGTAAAAGAAGTACGTACTACGTTCAAGCTAGCTTCAACACCAGCGGTTGTTGTGACCGATGATTTTGAAATGGGTACACAAATGGCGAAGTTGCTTGAAGCCGCTGGTCAGGCTGCACCTGAAGTAAAGTACATCTTCGAAATCAACCCAGAACACCAGCTTGTCAAACGCATGGCGGACGAAGCCGATGAAGAAGCGTTTGGTCGTTGGGTCGAAGTGCTTCTTGGTCAGGCAATGCTAGCTGAGCGTGGTTCGATGGAAGACCCGTCTCAATTTGTCGGCGCCATCAACTCGCTTTTGACTAAGGGCTAATAGTCAAACGGTAACAAAAAGCTCGCATTATGCGGGCTTTTTGATTTATTTGCGCTTATCGTGAATAAAACAACGTAAGTTTGCAGCTTAATGTGAGTGTTTAAGCATTCTTTAGTCGTAAGCTGCGCTACGCGAACAGATTGTGTGATAGAATGCAATCTTGAAACAAAGTGAGCAGGCGTGTAATGTGCACGCCTGTTTTATTGTCAATTGAAAGAACAGTTATACCGAAACTTACCGTGAGCTAAGGCTGTTGTTTGTTATGAACATCATAGTGAGCTTCGGTATAAATCATCATTATCTTAAGAGGATTCAACATGCGCATCATTCTTCTAGGTGCTCCAGGTGCAGGTAAAGGCACACAAGCAAATTTCATCATGGAAAAATACGGTGTTCCGCAAATCTCTACTGGTGACATGCTACGTGCTGCTATCAAGGCAGGTACAGAGCTTGGTAAACAAGCTAAAGCTGTTATCGATGCTGGTCAGCTAGTTTCTGATGAAATTATCCTAGGTCTAATCAAAGAGCGTATTGCTCAAGATGACTGTGAAAAAGGTTTCCTACTAGATGGTTTCCCGCGCACGATTCCTCAGGCTGATGGTCTGAAAGAAATGGGCGTTGATGTCGATTACGTTATTGAATTTGACGTTGCTGATGACGTTATCGTTGAACGCATGGCTGGTCGTCGTGCTCACCTACCTTCTGGCCGTACTTACCACGTAGTATACAACCCGCCAAAAGTAGAAGGCAAAGACGACGTAACAGGTGAAGACCTGGTTGTGCGTGATGACGACAAAGAAGAAACTGTTCGTGCTCGTCTAGGCGTTTATCATGAGCAAACTGCACCGCTTATCGACTACTACGGTAAAGAAGCGGCAGCAGGTAACACTAAGTACCTTAAGTTTGATGGTACTAAACAAGTTGCCGAAGTTAGCGCTGATATTGAGAAAGCACTGGCTTAATTTTGCTAACGGCAGAATTTAAAAGTTTGATATAGTGGAAGCGACCCAGATGGGTCGCTTTTTTATCGCTACATATTGATCGATAAAGAAGTTTCCAACGTAAAGCCTCTTTTAAAGTGTCGACAGGGTCCTATGCAAAACAATAAAAAACAGGGTGTGCTACTGGTTAACCTAGGTACACCAGATGCACCTACAGCTCCTGAAGTAAAGCGTTTTCTCAGCCAGTTCTTGCATGACCAACGTGTTGTGGATATGACACGTTGGTTATGGTGTCCGATCCTACATGGCGTCATTTTGCCTATTCGCTCACCCAAAGTTGCTAAGTTGTATGAGAGTGTTTGGATGGAAGAAGGCTCTCCTCTCATGGTTTACTCTAAGCGCCAAGCTGAGAAATTGGCTAAATCGATCGATATCCCAGTTGAACTTGGCATGACTTATGGTAATCCGAGTCTTCAGTCTGGGATGGAATCCTTGATAGAAAAGGGCGTGGAAGAGGTGATTGTATTGCCACTTTACCCACAATACTCGGGAACAACCACTGCCGCAGTTTCTGATGGTTTAACCAAAGCATTTAAAAATATTCCGGTGATGCCAGGGTATAAAATGCTCCGCGATTATCATGACCATCCAACTTACATTAAAGCGTTGGCAGAGAGTGTAAGGCGCTCTTGGGCAGAAAAAGGACGTGGTGACTATTTACTGTGTTCGTACCATGGTATTCCTCAGCGTTACGCAGACAACGGGGATATATATCCCAAGCACTGTGAGGCGACCACAGAGTTATTAAGACTGGAATTAGGTTTGAACAAAGAGCAGATTGGAATGACCTATCAATCCCGCTTCGGTCGTGAAGAATGGCTGCAACCCTACACCGATAAAACGCTGGAAAAGTTGCCTGAAAAAGGCATTAAGAAGCTGGATATCATGACGCCCGCCTTTTCTTCGGACTGCCTTGAGACTTTGGAAGAGATTTCGGAAGAATGCAGAGACGTATTTCTTGAGCAAGGAGGGGAAGTCTTTAACTTCATTCCATGTTTGAACGATGATGATCTCCATATTCAGATGATGGTTGAACTTATTGGTCGCTAGACAGCTCAGTTTGATTAGAAAATCCACCTCACGAGGTGGATTTTTTGTGCCTCAATAATTAATCGTAAGGTTGGCAGAATTGCTCAATACCTTGCCATAGAACAGACTGCGGCTCTTGAATGTACTTGACGTCTTTTAGTGCCTCACGCCAAAGGTCGAGGCATGACTGTTGTCTGTCGGGGCTAGAGTAATGATCGAGTACCCGCTCAGCTTCAATGGTACTGGTAAGTGCTGAAATAGCTTTGAGATAGTGGGCAACATACATTTGCTTGTTGCCTATTTTTCGGTTGATGTTGGCTTGCAGTAACAAGATCAGCGCATTTTCTGGTATCTCGGTTACATATTCTCGTTGCAGCATTCTTAAACTGCGTTCAACTTCACCCGAACGATAAGTAAGGAGTGCTAGCAGCATATGTAGATCTGGTGGAGGAACTGGAGTTTGCTTCCTCACCTTTTTTATCCAGCTCTTTAATCCGTCACTAGATTGCTGAGTGAAAAGTAACTCTCGAGTATAAAACAGTACTTCAATCCCAGATAGCTGGCGGGAGAGCAGTTGTTCAAGAGTCAGCTCTGATACAGATACAATTTGGCTAGACAACTTCGAAGATAATGGCTTTATCGGCTGTGGGAGCTTGAAGTACTCACTTAAATCCACATTAAGTTGGTTAATCGTTGCAGCTAAGTAGGGAGGCTGAAGATGATATATTTTGCGCCATGCGACTCGGCCAGAAGCAGAGTGGTGAAGAAGGCTCTCCAAGTTCAACACTCCGTTTGTATCTTCCCACAGATTAAAGCTCAGAGTGTAGTCTGAGTCATAAAAGGCTTCAGAGCCGGGGAAGTTTTCATGTTCGCTTAGGCTTTGTAGGTAGTAGGTTGGCGAACTCATATTCGATAGATGGATATACGGAGAACAGCTTTGTGAGTGCAGGATCAGTGCTTTTAATTTGAGAACGGTTTGGTTCAGGCTCTGTTCTTCATGATTGATACTATCGAGAAGCAGCCTAACCTGAGGGATATGCAGAGTATTACTTTTTTTGTCTTCTTCAAAATGAGACCAAGTGTGGATCGCGAACACTACAGCGATCGCACTCAAAATCAAATTTAAACTCCAGGAAAAATAGCGCAGCGCTGTTTGCTTTTTTTCAACGCTCTTTTTAGCGGTTTGCGGAGCTTTGTTCGAGTCCGATGTTTTTGCTACAAGCTGAACGCCGCTTTCTGGAATGTAATAGCCCCGTTTTGGGTAAGTGATGATGATCTTAGATGGATCGGCTTCTTCAGAGTGTTCACGGAAGAGGTTCCGCAATAAGCTAATTCTGTTGGTGACCACATTTTTGGAGATGTACTGACTTTCCCAGACCGACTCTATAAATTCTTCAATTGACGTTGGGTTCCCAACGTTTGTGAGTAAAATTTCCAGTAACGCCAAGTTTCTTGGTTCAAGAGATATTTCTCCTTGTTTGGAATGGAGAGTTTTATCCGCTGGATTATAGGTAAGATCTGCAATAGCAATATTGCATTGTTCTGATTTAGCTTTTTCAAGTAGATTCATGCAGTGCTATCGAAGTACGTCGTGATTGAACAGAGGACGCGAATTCTACCGCAATATCAATGTTGCTTATAAGTCCTGAATGTGACATTAGGTGTCTTAAAAATGAGAACTTGAACCGAGATTGTTTAATTTTAAATGATAGAGATGGGAAATTCAGGTGTGGAGAGTCCAACCACACCTGATAGACGTTAGCTTAGAAAGAGTAGCTAGCGTTTAGGTAACCAGTGTTTGAGGCATCGAAATTAACCTCAATGTTGTTGCCGCTGAAGTTCAATTTGTGTTCATTGCTGAAGTATTGGCTGTGGCGGTAACCTAGTTCCATACTGAAGTTGTCTGTGAAGTGGTAGCCTAAACCTAGGTTTAGCCCAGCAGTCAGTCCTGTATTTGAGCTGTCAGCTGGCGTTACCCCCATTGCTGAAAGTTCAAGCTCACTTTTATAAACACCTAAATTGGCGCCAGCAAGAAGATAAAACTGTTCAGTAACATTATGTAGGTAATCAGCACCTGCACCAATCTCGTTGCTAGAAATCGCGGCTTTCGCTACTGTAATTCCAAACGTTTGGTACTCAACACTACTCTCACCATTAGTTTGAATGTAACCGTATGCTCTCAGGTTTTTGTTGAAGTAGTATCCGCCTTTAAGGCTAAGAAAACCTGTATCCTCAATATCCTGATAAGCTGATGCGCTTGAATCTTGGCCTGAAGTTGTATACGAACCTCCGCCAAGCTCTAGTGCAACGTAGCTTTGATCCGCAAGTGAAGGCATTGAAACCAGTGCAGCTGTTGCCGCTAAAAGTAGAGTTTTTTTCATAGTTTTACGCTCAAGTAATTGTTTGTATTGAGTTGTGATTGCCTGGACTGATTTGATGAGAAACAGTAGTTGCCATCAATTAGCAGCAATATTAGAAATGCGGTACGCATGCTCGCTTTTTCGCCGGAGGGAAGTTAACGGAGGATGTTGAAATAGGCGAAAAATAAATTTACAAATAGTTGAATAGAATTACATTTTTCATCTAACTGCTTGCTATTTCAGGCTTTTTTGTGGTCTGTGTAAAGTGGAAACGCCTGAAAAAATCAGGCGTTTAAAAATATAAAAGCATCAACAGAAATGGTTATTACTAATTTCCAGGGTAAGAGCGATATTCGAATACCTGACCTTGTTCGTTAAACGCATAAACAGAATAGGCATCTTTTTCATTGCCGTATTCCATACCAGGCGAACCCATCGGCATGCCAGGAACGGCTAAACCTTTAGCATTTTTAGGTGGGTTCTCTAAAAAGGCTTTAATGTCCTTTGCCGGAACGTGCCCCTCAAATACAAAACCGTTAATTTCAGCTGTATGGCATGAGGCCAATTGTGGCTTTATCCCCAGCTTTTGTTTGATTGGGTTCATATCATCGTGCAATTTTTCTTCAACCGTGAATCCAGCTTCCTGCATGTGTTTGGTCCATTCTGTGCAGCATCCACAATATGGTGACTTGTGGTTGAGCACGTCTGCCGCCAGCACGTGACCGGACAGTAAAAGAAGGGACGCAAAGGAAATAACTTGAGTTTTCATACACACCTCTATGAACGAATCGAAGATTTAAAGAGCCTTAATCGGTTGGCATTGCTCACGACTGTGATTGATGAGAGCGCCATTGCTGCACCAGCGACGACTGGACTGAGCAAAAATCCGAATGCCGGATACAGTACGCCAGCTGCGACTGGAATACCTAAAGAGTTATAAATGAACGCACCGAATAAATTCTGTTTCATATTTTTAATTGTTGCTTTGGAAAGTTCGATGGCTTTAACAACGGCCAGTGGTGATGAGTTAAGCAAGGTCATTTGTGCACTTTCGATTGCGACGTCGCTACCGCTACCCATTGCGATACCGATGTCTGCGAGCGCGAGAGCCGGTGCATCGTTGACGCCATCACCAATCATAGCAACCCGCTTTCCGCTTGCCTGAATTTGAGCTACATGACCTGCCTTTTCATCAGGCAGTACTTGAGATATCACCTGTTCGATCCCGAGTTGTTTAGCTATCGCCTTAGCAACATGCTGGTTGTCACCAGTTAACATGACAGGAGTAATCTGCATTGCGAGCAGGGCATCCACAGCTTGTTTCGCGTCTTGTTTAATTGGGTCGGCAATGGCGATTAATCCTGTTACCTGATTTTGCTGAACGACGATCACTGGAGTCCAGGCATTGTCTGCACAGCGCTGCAGTTCTTGTTCAAGTTCTTCAAGCTTGAGTTCTTGTTTCTGAGCATAAGGCAAAGAAACCACCGCGATACTTTCATTTTCTAAAACACCAGTCACTCCCATGCCGCGCATGTTATTGAAATCGCGAACTTCACCCAAACTAAGCTGAGCTTCTTGAGCTTGCTTTACGATGGCTTTTGCCAGTGGATGCTCTGAATATTGCTCTAAGCTAGCCGCTACGATTAGCAGCTGTTGATCGTCCTGATTAACAGCAAAGATATGCTGAACGTCAGGTTTTCCCTGAGTTAATGTACCTGTCTTATCAAATACAACCGTATCGATATTGCTTGCAGATTGAAGCACATCCGCATCTTTGATTAAGATCCCCATTTCAGCGGCTTTACCAATACCAACAGTCACCGACAGCGGGGTCGCTAAGCCTAGCGCACAAGGACAAGCAATGATCAGTACGGTGGTGGTAACGACCAACATGTAGCTCGCTTTCGGGTCAGGGCCAACCATAAACCACACTAGTGCAGAGAACAGAGCAATAGCGACAACGACAGGGACAAAGACAGCCGAAATTTGATCTGCCAGTTTGGCGATGGCTGGTTTGCTGCTTTGAGCTTCCCGTACCATGGTAATAATGCGCGACAGCATAGTATTGCTGCCGACTCCCGTTGCTTCAATGACTAAGCTGCCATCCTGATTTAACGTGCCTGCAGAAATCGTATCGCCTGATTGTTTGTAGACGGGGACAGGTTCACCAGTAAGCATAGATTCATCGAGGTAAGACTCACCTGAAACGACGTGCCCGTCGATAGGAGCTTTTTCACCAGGTTTGATTCGCAGCTGCATGCCTTCTGTTATCTGGTCAATTGCAATCACTTGGTCGCCAGACTCGGTAATCAGTATCGCTTCATTAGGCTGAAGGTTAATCAGAGCCTGCAATGAGCGAGTGGTCTTCGCTTTGGCTTTTGCCTCAATGTAATGACCTAAAGAAATCAGACCGACAATCATCGCGCTGGCTTCAAAGTAAACATGACGTGATGCTGGTGGAAACCAATCTGGGAAAGCCACTACTAACATTGAGAACAGCCAAGCGGCACCCGTACCCAACGCAACGAGGGTATCCATGGTTGCACGCTTGTGAGTAAGAGCTTGCCAAGCGTTGGAGAAGAAGCTTTTTCCCGCGGTAGCAAGAAGCCAGAAGCAAATAATCCCAACGACGCCCCAAATTAACTGATCCTGACTGGTACGGATCATCATATTGCCACCCAACACACCCCAAAGCATGAGTGGTACGCCGATCACAATACCAGCCCACGCACTTTTCTTATGATGTGCTTGCACGGCCATTTGTTGGGCCTGTTGCTTCTCTTGTTGTGTTGCTGGATCGTCAACAATTTCAGCCTGATAGCCAGCTTCTTCTACTGCATTGGCTATAGCGTTTATGGTTTTGTTGTCTTTAGAGGTACTGAAAACTAAGGCACTTTGCTCCGCAAGGTTAACCTGAGCTTTGTCTACGCCTTCTACCTGAGTCAGTGCTCGCTCTACAGATGCCACACAACTGGCGCATGTCATTCCTAATATCAAAAAATGAAGGGTTTCTTTGTTATTGGAAGAGTGAAGGTGCGAGCTTGGCTGAGTGGCTTGTGGTTGAGTCTCTGGCTCTTCTATTTCTGATTCAGACTCGCTGGCTTGATAGCCAAGAGAGGCGACAAGATCTTTCACTTGTTGCTGTGTTAGTAACGTCGAAAGAGAAAGCGTGGTTTTCGATACATCAAATTGTCCAATATCGTCACTTTCTTCTAAAGCAGACTCAAGCTTGGCCACACATTTACCGCAGCTTAGTCCTGATAGGTGGAACTGATACTGATGACCTGCCTGATACCCCAGAGATTGAATTGATTGTTCTAAATCTACAAAGGGGCTGTCGCTATCCAGAGTGATATGTTGTGGCGTTAAATCATGGATGTTAACCCGATGCTGAGAGGTAAGTTCTCGCTCAACTTTCCGAGCGCAACCCATACAGCTTAAACCTGATAGTGGAATATCGAACTGACGCATAACATAACCCTCAACGATGAACTGTTGCTGAGAATAAACCTTACCTCAAGGGGAAGGTCAAGCACTGTCAATGAAGAAATACCAAAACGTCAAAACCCTCGATAGAACAGTGTTTTCTTTGTCTTATCTTGCGAGACATTTCAAATTTTTTATAGGGAATATATCAATTGAGGTAAATCACTCAAAATTGGGCGTGATCCGATAGGCAAATATAGTGAGAGCAAGGTTGTTAAAAAGATTAATAGTTCAGTTTTGACGTTTTTATTTCTTTGCCTTTGATTTCAATGTTCTGATTTTAATGGATTTATTGTTTTTTTTCTTTTTAGACTTTGACGCTAATCAGATATTGATCCTTGCAATTTTTTGGCAAAAAAAAAGTTTGCCAACATATCCCTGTCCATAAATAGTTCCCTTCAAAACATGAACTTAAAAGTGCCTGAAGGGAGCGGCGAAAAACATAATGACTAGGGGTTAACGTATGTCTAATTATAAAAAGACACTTGTTGGTGCGGCAGTTTCCAGTGCGATTCTGGCATTTTCAGGTGCAGCAGTAGCGGATACAAATTTAGAAGCAAAGTATGAACAAGGCATTTACGGTTTGATTGCGATGCAGGTGGCCAACCGTGACTACGACAACTCACCAGCAAATGATGGTGTTCAGTTCAACAACGAATCCCGTTTAGGTTGGCGTGGTACTGCCAAGTTTGACAGCTTAGAGGATTGGACCTTTTTGTGGCAAATCGAGTCGGGTTACGTCGATGAGTCTTTTGCTGGCGAAGATGGGGGCAATGGCTACCTAGGTCGACGTGATACTTTTGTCGGTTTTGAACATGACTCGATCGGTCAGATCAGGCTGGGCCGCGTGTTAACTCCTATGTATGAACTGATTGACTGGCCAGCGACTAACCCTGGAATGGGCAACGTCTGGGACTGGGGCGGAAACATTGGTGGTAATAACTTTAACGATCGCCAGTCTGACACCATTCGTTGGGATACCAAAGAGCTGTGGACTGGCTTCACCATGGATATCGCCGTGGGTGCTGGTGCAGACCGTGCTGGATCGACAACGAGTACTGAAGCTGGGAGCAACTATTGGCATGGTATGGCCGCACACCAGAAATTTGATGGTGACTGGGGTTGGGTTCAGTTAGATCTCGCTTATGAAATGAACTACGACACCATGCAAGGTGATAATGAGAAGTACTGGGACAACCAAACCTACCTAATGGGCGCTCAAGGTGGTTTCAACAATGGCATTGGTTATTTCGCTTACTACCGTATTGCTGAAGCGCAAGATACGTTGGGCAGTGACGAGACTGAAAACTCTTACTCTGTTGGATTGACTTACAACTTTGGTGAAGGTGATAAGTGGCAAGCTAAGATTGCTCGAGCGGAAAACCTCGGCCTAGAAGTCGATGGTCAAGACATTGAGGGGACTAAAGATAACGTAACCTCTATGCAACTAATGTATGCGGTTGATACCAATGCGGTGGTTTACGCGCGTTACGCTATCAATGATCTGGAAAATACGGGTAAAACAGGGGAAGGCTACCAAGGTCGTTGGAAGTCTGACAGCTTTGATGAAGCGTCTGTCGGTATTGAATACTGGTTCTAAATTAGCCTCATTTTATGATAAGGCGGCGGTTTGCCGCCTTTCGTGGTTCTAAAAATTTTAGTGTGAGAAAAGTATGAAAAATTGGTTGCCTGCAATCTTACTGGGGGCTGTCGCTTTGCCTGTCAGCGCGAATGAACTCAAAATTATTGATGAGATTGAACCGTTAGCACTTAATGGCAAAGAGATGTCAGCAAGCGATTTCCAAAGTCGACAAGTTATCAATCTAAAAGAAGGCGAGAATCAGTTGCTGTTTGGGTTAGACCAGATTGTGGTTGAAGATGGCCGTCGTAATAAGCTGGTATTTCCTTCAGTCGTGATGCGCTTTGAATCCTCTCAAGAACCACTCACTTTAAGCTACCCGGTATTTCGTCAAATAGATCAGGCGAAGAAGTTCCGCCAAACTTTGGATTTCTCACTGGTTGATAAAAATGGTAGCCCTGTTGATTACCAAGTGGATTTGATTCAGGTGAAAGGTTTCTCTTCGTTCAAAAACTATGAAGCTGCGATAGAAGAATACAATCAAACTGACGCTATAGCATCGCTCTCGTCTCAAGCTCATGGTAGCGATAATCACAATACGCAAGCGGTCGCTGCGTCTACCATCGACTCAGCCTCGACTTCAGAGGTAAAAACGACGGCGAGTGCAGATTTACAACGCGAGTTTCTTAAGATGACACCGCAACAGCGCCAAGAGTTTATCTCATGGGCAGTAAAACACCTTAATGAATGATGAATTCTGCTCAAGACGGATTGTAGATTTGTACATCAGTGCTAAAATACGCGCAATTTTGGCACCATTCATGGCCTCTATTGAATGGTGCAGTCATTTAGACAATCAAGGTATTTTACATGACGGTTAAAACTCGTTTTGCTCCTAGCCCAACAGGCTACCTTCACGTTGGTGGTGCACGTACTGCACTTTACTCTTGGCTTTTTGCTAAAAACCAAGGCGGTGAATTCGTTCTACGTATCGAAGATACGGATTTAGAGCGTAACTCTCAGGAAGCAGTCGATGCGATCCTTGAAGGAATGAAGTGGATGGGTCTTGAGTGGAATGAAGGCCCTTACTTCCAGTCAAAGCGTTTTGACCGTTACAACGAAATGGTTGATAAGCTACTAGCAGAAGACAAAGCCTACAAATGTTACGCGTCTAAAGAGCTGCTAGACGAAATCCGTGCCGAGCAAGAAGCAGCAAAAGAGATGCCTCGTTACGATGCGAATCATCCGAAAGTCGTTGCAGCAAACGCAGCAGCGAAAGAAGGTGATGCGTTTGTTATCCGTTTCCGTAACCCGAAAGAAGGCAGCGTAGTCTTTGAAGACCAAATCCGTGGCCGTATTGAGATCGCTAACGAACAGCTAGATGATCTAATCATCCGCCGTACTGATGGCGCCCCAACTTACAACTTCGTTGTTGTTGTCGATGATTGGGATATGGGTATCACTCACGTTGTTCGCGGTGAAGATCACATCAACAACACGCCTCGTCAAATCAACATTTACGAAGCGCTAGGTGCACCCGTACCAACATTTGCTCACTGTGCAATGATCTTAGGTGATGACGGCGCGAAACTGTCTAAGCGTCACGGCGCAGTATCAGTGATGCAATACCGCGATGAAGGTTATCTACCAAATGCACTAAACAATTACCTAGTGCGTCTTGGCTGGTCTCATGGTGATCAAGAGATCTTCTCTCAAGAAGAGATGATCAACCTATTCTCTCTAGATGCTATCTCTAAGTCAGCGTCAGCGTTTAACACTGAAAAGCTACTTTGGTTGAATAACCACTACATCAAAACTTCGGCTCCTGAGTACGTGGCTGAGCACCTACAATGGCACCTAGACAACCAGAATCTAAACATTGGAAACGGCCCTGCAATCACCGAAGTGATCAAGCTTGTGGGCGAGCGTTGTAACACTCTAGTAGAGCTTGCAGAGCAAATCCGCTACTTCTACGAAGATTTCTCTGAGTTTGAAGCTGGCGCCGCTAAGAAGCACCTGCGTGGTGTTGCTAAAGGCCCGCTAGAATTGGCTTTAGCAAAAGTTGAAGCGCTAGAAGAGTGGACAACAGCAAACATCAAAGATGGTGTGATTGCAGCCGTTTGTGAAGAGCTAGAAATCGGCATGGGTAAAATTGGTATGCCACTGCGTGTTGCAGTTACAGGTGGCGGTCAGTCTCCTTCTGTTGATGCTGTCATGGAGCTTGTAGGTAAAGAGCGCGTCATCGCTCGTATCAAGATGGCGATTGCGTTTATTGAAGAGCGTGAAGCTAACGCATAAAAACTCAAATATACGGCATATAAACCGCAGCTTCAGGCTGCGGTTTTTTTGTGTCTCAACTTTAATGAGACAATTTAAACCTTAGATAACACCTTAATCGGCCTGTGATTATGGTTCCAGTTTCTTATTCACAATGCGCCGGGACGACGCAAAATTATCTAATTAGATGAAATTAAATAAAAACTCACAAAGTTATTTGTTATTTATCTCGTTAAGGTGTAGTGTCCGCACATCTGTACGGTAACTCTCTATGTATTTGTTTTTGTACGGATTGTCTATAGCGTCGCAAATCTAGCGCGTATTAATAAGGTATGAAAAATGAAAAAATTAGCAGCGGTAGTTTCTGGCACACTCCTTCTTGCATCAGCGTCAGCGAATGCGCAGTTTTATCTAGGTGCAAAAGCAGGGGCGAGTTGGGTAGATGATTTATGTACAACGGGCGAGTGCGATGATAACTCTTGGGCACTTGGCTCATTTGTTGGTTACGAATTTAACGATTACCTGGCGCTCGAAGCTGGCCTAGATACGCTAGGTGAAACGACGAGCTCGGGTTATAAAGATGCAGGTTTAGTCTCGTACTCATTGGCGCCGCGTTTTAGCCTGCCTTTAACAGAAAACATTGATGCATTTGCCAAAGCTGGTGGCGCTTACGTTGAGTATGGAAACAAGAGTGACAGCTCTTTTGTTGGTGGTGTCGGCTTGAGCTACAGCGTGTTGCCAAACATTGATATCCAAGTTGAATACCAACGTCTGACTGACATTGATATTGATACGCATGGTATTTCTGGTAACGCCGTTACTCTGGGCTTTACCACTAAGTTTGGCGGAAGCGATGAGCAAGCTGAAGCACCGGCACAAGAAGAAATGCTGGTAGAGGAAACTGTCGAAGAGACAGTTGTTGTTAAGCCTGTATTCCAAACGTTTGAGTCAGAAGTGGTTTACTCAGTGAGCTTCAAATTTGATAGCGCGGAGCTAACACCTGAAAGTGAGATGGCTCTTAAAGAAGTGGCTTCTTTCATGGGCGAATACCCACAGGCAACCGTTGATGTTGTTGGTTACACAGATACCAGCGGCCCGGCAGCATACAACCAGAAGTTATCTGAGCAGCGCGCTCAGTCAGTAGCCGATGTGATTGCAGAATACGGTGTGAACCAATCACGTATTCATGTTGAAGGCGCAGGCGAGAGCAATCCAATCGCGACCAACGAAACACGTGACGGACGCATTGAGAACCGCCGTGCAGAAGTTACCGTGAACGAGTTTGAATATGAAGTTCAGCCATAGTTTGGACTGAATCAATCATTCTTGAACCAAAGCCCTGTTTTGACAGGGCTTTGTCATATTTATGAGAAAGTTACTTGCTAGTATGCAAAAGGTGAAATTAATCCATAAACCGATTTGTACATTCTATGGGTCAGGGTGTACTGTTAATGTTGCCATACTGTAACTAGATGAATGTTATCGTGTGGGTTGTCAGTTATGACGCGCGTGCGTTGTCGGTATATAAGGAAAAAACAATGAAAAAATTAGCAGCGGTAATTTCCACCACACTTCTTCTTGCTTCCACATCTGCAAATGCCCAGTTTTATCTTGGTGCTAAAGCGGGTGCATCTTGGCTCAATGATTCATGCTCGACTGGCCCTTGTGATGATAACTCTTGGGCGCTAGGTTCATTTGCAGGTTACGAGTTCAATGACATGATTAGTCTTGAGCTGGGCCTTGATACACTGGGGGAAACCACTGGTTATGGTTACACAGATGCAGGTTTGAGTTCTTACTCTCTTGCACCGCGATTCACCATGCCGCTTTCACAAAAGTTTGATGCGTTTGCTAAAGTTGGTGGTGCCTATGTGGAATACGGAAACAAAGATGATAGCTCTCTTCTTGGTGCTTTAGGTGTCACCTATGCCTTTATGCCTACCATCGATTTCCAACTTGAGTATCAGCGTTTAACTGACATCAACATTGATACACATCGCTTTAAAGGCAACGCTTTAACGCTGGGTTTTATTGCTAAGTTTGGTGGCAGTGATGAGCCTACAGCACAACCTGTACAAGAAGAGTTAATGGTTGAGGAAGTAGTTGAAGAAGAAGTGGTTGTTGAACCTATCGTTAAAACGTTCGAGACCAAAGTTGTTGACTCTAGCAGCTTCGCTTTAAATAGCGCAGAGTTGAAACCAGAAAGCAAAGCGATGCTAGCTGAATTGGTCGCGTTTATGACGGAATTCCCGCAATCTACGGTTGAAGTTGTTGGTTATACTGACTCTAGTGGTGCTGCGTCATACAACCAGAAACTGTCCGAGCGACGTGCTCAATCAGTGGCTGATGCGCTAGAAGAGCAGGGAATTGATGCTTCTCGAATCAGTGCTCGTGGTGAAGGGGAAAATAACCCAATCGCTTCTAATGAAACACAGCAAGGGCGTGAACAAAATCGCCGTGTAGAAATAATGGTGCCAGCGTTTGAGTATGAAGCTCAATAACTAATTGATGTTCTGATTAATGACAACGCCTCGAATGAAAATTCGGGGTGTTTTTATTTGAGGTCAATACTGTTTAGTCTTCCCATAAATTCGAGAATTTCTAGGTTGTCTTTATTGGCTTCCAGTAACGCTTTCTTAGTTTTGGTGTATGCAGCCAATCTACCGTGCTTTTTGATTGAACATACGACGCTTTGATAGATTAGCTTGCCGCTTTTGTCGTAAGTTCGCCAAGCAGCAATATAGCATTCATCTTTCGCGTCAGGATTGGTTTTGGTTGGGCGTGGTTTAAAGATGATCTTAGGTTCTACAGAGTGAGGCAAACGGGTCATTAAGTAAGGGTCTTTGAGCAACTTACGCCAAAATTTCCCCCACATTTCACTTCCAAGCTCGTTACGAAGTTTAATTGCCTTCTGCAGCCCTTTCTTCTCGCCGATCCGAACATAACCCACAGAACGGTGCAGCACCGTGTCATCAGGTGTATGGATGTGGATTTTGAAAGCGGTTTTGGCTTTAGATATAAAGCGATGACCAGTGTTGGTGGTCAAGTTACTTTTCTTCATTAAATTCTTATGAATAATTTTATTAATAACTATTTTAGTTGAATGTCAGCAATTGTTGAAGCCCCGATTTTTCTCTCACGAACTAGCTCGAGTAGTCCCTTCTCGTTTCATTGATATGCGCATGACATAGGCTGACATTCCATTACTCAAGTACGACAGAAATCGATAATAAAACACTGTACATTTGTTCTCAGATTTATGAGGGAGTATTTGAAATGTTGAGAACATTTTCTGTGATAGCGCTGTCTGCCGGCTTGGCAGCATGTGCTTACAACCAAAAACCTGTAGTGGATATGGCTGGTGTCGATCAGCAGCAATACGATGCCGATTTTACGTATTGCCAAGGGTACGCTGAGCAAGTCGACAAAGGAGAAGCGGCGAAAACCGAAGCGACAAACGGTGCAGTATCAGGCGCGGTCATTGGAGCCGTGGCTGGCGTTATTCAGGATGGTGTCGGAGGCGCGGTTGTTGGTGCTGCGGCTGGTGGCGCTGTCGGCGCGGGTGCTGGGGCTTTGGGTGGCGCTAATGACTCGACGAAAACTCAGTCTTTGGTCTTACGTAAGTGCTTAGCCAACAAAGGTTATACCGTGTATGACCTTGAGTGATTGCTTTTTAAGGCACCACAAGAGTATGACGCCAAGCAATACAAGTCCTGTGCGAGTAGCGCAGCGACGCGTTGCTCCCTGTCCGGTTAACACAAATGATGTAATGCTATGAACGGATTGAATACTGATAGGTCGAAAGGCATCAGCTATGCCATTTTTACCGCCTTACTTGCACTGTACTTTGCCATTGTCGTTAATTTGCCGTTTTACAAAGAGTTGCACACGATATACAGCCACACAGATACCGTAAATCTTGGCTTCTTGCTGTCCATTCCACTGTTTCTGTGGGCATCTCTGAACTTTCTGTTTAGTTTCTTTAGTTGGCCGTATCTGACTAAGCCTTTCTTCATTGTACTGCTGATTTGCTCAAGTATTGTCAGTTATGCCGGATACAATTATGGGGTGTTATTCGATCTGTCGATGATGACTAACCTGTTTGAGACCAATCAAAGTGAAGTACTGTCTTATCTCAGCGTATACTCTATTGGGTGGGTCGTGGCGATGGGAGTGATTCCAGCACTGGCCGTCGTTAAAATTAGATTTAAAACGCCTCACCCACTGGGTTTGATCCAAAGCAAGTTGCTTTCGATGGTGATCTCTATCCTTGTAGTGACGGCTGTTGTTGGGTTGTACTATCAGAATTATGTTTCCGTTGGTCGTAATCATCATACGTTGAATCGAGCATTGATTCCGACCGAGTTTGTTTCCAGCCTCTCTCGTTATATTAAAAGGCATTACTTTGCCACTCCTGTGAAATACCACCAGTTGGGTCTGGACGCACAACAATCTGCCGAGGCTTTAGAAGCCGCCGAGTCGAAACCAACATTAGTGGTATTTATGGTCGGCGAGACAGCGCGAGCACAAAACTACCAATTGAACGGTTATAACCGGGAAACCAATTCATACACTCGGGATATGGGCGTGATTTCATTCCAAGATGTGAGTTCATGCGGCACCGCGACCGCAGTATCGGTCCCCTGTATGTTTTCTAATATGGATCGATCTCATTTTGATCGCCAACTCGCTGATAATCAGGATAACGTCTTAGACATTCTAAAGCGGGCGGGAGTTGATGTGCTTTGGCGTGACAATGATGGGGGTGATAAGCAGGTAGCCAAAAATGTTGCTAAGCAAGAGATTGCGCATGCCCCGGCCGATCCGCAATGCAATGGAAGTACGTGCTATGACATGGCGTTGCTTGAGAATTTCGAACAACATGTCGATTCCCTTAAAGGTAACCGATTGATGGTAATGCATTTGATTGGCAGTCATGGCCCGACGTACTTCCAACGATATCCGAAAGATAGAGCGATGTATTTTCCTGATTGTGAACGCTCCGACATCGAAAACTGTACACCGGAGCAAATCATCAACTCCTACGACAACAGCATCCTTTATACCGATTACGTCGTGAGTCAGGCGATAGACAAACTGAAAGCACTACAGGAACAGTTCAACACGGCACTCATTTATGTTTCCGACCACGGAGAGTCGCTGGGTGAAGAGGGTATCTACTTACATGGCTTGCCTTATAGTCTTGCTCCAAACTTTCAAAAACGAGTGCCTTTCTTGTTGTGGATGTCGCCAGGTTTCAAGCAAGTGAAACACATTAATACGCGTTGCCTTCAGCAAGAGGCTCAACAAACGGGTATCTACTCTCACGACAATGTCTTTCATTCGCTGCTTGGGATGATGGACGTAGCGACACAAGAGTATCAGAGCAAACTTGATATTTTTAGTGCGTGTCGGGTTGAGAATAATTAATCCCACGCGGGAAAAAGTTCGTGAGTAATTCTTGACCTGTCTAAAGCTTCACACTTTATGATGCGTTCATCTTGAAAGAGAAGAAGGAAAAAGATCTATGCATTATTCGTTGTATCACCCGAGTCAGGCTGAAGAGATCAAGCAACTATTTTTAAACACTTTCAGCGATTCTGAGGGGGAAAGTGAGGGGCTGCTTGTATCGAATCTAGCGTTTGACTTGATGAAAAATACCGAAGCCTCCAAGGTTGAGGTCTATGTCGCTACAGAAGAAAGCCGCATTGTTGGGTGTATCTTGCTGTCAACAATGAACTTTGACTCTAAGGCGAGTGCGTATTTATTGTCTCCGGTTGCGATTGCTACCCAGTATCAGGGCAAGGGCATTGGTCAGGCATTAATAGGTTACGCCTTGAAAGAGCTTAAAGAGAAAGGCGTCGAATTGGTAATGACTTATGGTGATCCAAACTTTTATTCTAAAGTCGGTTTTCAACAGGTGGAGACATCTATCATTGCATCGCCGTACCCACTCACTCAGCCGCAAGGCTGGCTCGCAAACTCACTCAATGGTGCTGCATTTGACACAGTTTTAGGCAAGCCTGCTTGTGTCGAAGTGTTCAATCATCCCGAGCTTTGGTAGTTGAGATTCACCAGACGCTGAGTGTTTGGAGCACTTTTATTGAGGCTCTATGTTCTCACCTATTTTATTGTGTAAGTGATAGGTAATAAGCGCTGTATTTGACGTGTATCTTACAGTTACGTAAGGGATTTTGAATTATCATCTTGCGCCTGAAATAGAGATGAATGCGTTATGAATTACAACAAAGAATACCATCGCAATGGAATCGTACAGTTTGATGCTGCGAAAGAGCTGATTCGGCTTTTGCCCACTAAGGTTGGGCGTTTGCTTGATGTCGGATGTGGTTCTGGGAAAGTCGCTCACTTGATACACGATCACTCATCACCCCAAACCATGGTGGCGATAGATGTGTCATCGGAAATGCTCGAACAAGCACTGCGCCTGTACCCTGATAGCCCGATTGATTTTGTGCAAGCAGACATTGTTGATTATGCCTCTGAAGAAGGGTTTGATGTCATCACATCGAATTCTTCTTTTCAGTGGTATCAAGACTATGATGCTGCGCTATCGGCAATTAGAACGGCCCTGAAATCAGATGGTATTTTTGTGCTTCAGACTCCTTATAAACAAGACTGGTGTCCACAGGTCTCAAACCTAATGAGTGAGTTTTTTCGCGACTTTTACCCTCAACTTGGGCAGGACTTCCGCATGGTCTGTATGCACTTAGAGCATGAGAGTGAATACCGTGAAATGTTTGAGTCGAGAGGCTTTAATGTGATTTCAATGATGCCCAAAGAGTTTGAGTATTCTTTTAGTGGGGAAGAGTTCAAACAGTTCTTCATGTCAGGAGCATATAAAGTGTATACCTCGGAGAAAAGTTACTCTCTGCCGGTCCCGCCAGCGTTTTCTGCTGATCTAGAGAATTTTATCGATGAAAGGGTACGCAGTCAGCAATCTATCGAGGTGAGTATTTCTAGGATATTGGCTTGCTTCAGCCGTGACGACTAGATCAGATAGCATAGGTAAGTCATGAACAATAAAAAGCTCGGACAACAGTCCGAGCTTTTTGGTTTTGAAGAAGGCTAATTAAGCATAGTTAGAGTTTTCATCTAACTCAGAAGAGTCATTTTGTTTCTTTGCTTTTAGAATGTTGTAAGTAAACACTAAAGCATAAAGTACAGGAATTAGTGCCACAGCATAGCCGACTTTAAATAAATAATTATCAGCAATCTTTTGTAATAGTGTTAATGATGTTGATGAATTAAAGAATAATCCGATCCAAATAACAGTATATAATGCTTGGCCAATAGTACTTGAAATAATAGAACGTGCCCAAATTGGCGCTTTATGCAACTTCATACTGAGTTTTCTGAAAATAAAGTTGTTAGCTTGGTCAGCAGCAAGAATACATAGGCTATTAATCAGGTACAAATATATAAGTGGCTCGAATACCTCTTTATAAGGAGATTTAATATCAAAGGTAAAAAAGGTAACCGCGATTAATCCAGAGGCGAGTGCACACATTCCTGCGCCAAAATAGGTTGTCGATTTAGCATACTCGTATCTGAGTGTTGCGTTGATCGTATCGAGGACTAGGAAGGTTAATGGGAATATTAAAATACCAGCAGGCTGCCAGGTGCCGAATATTTCAACACTATACGGCGACATAGGAATCGCAACTAAGAGAGAGGCGAGATAAAGCGCGGTAAGGAACCCATACCATTTAATATCAAATTTAGTAATAGGATCCATCGCGTGGATCAAATCTCGATGCTCTTTTTTGAAAAATACAACCAGCCCTTTGTTGATAAGCCCTCTAGCTGGTGAGCTTAAAACATAGTCATTATCTTCGTTTGTGTAATATATTAAGCCATTTTCAACCTTCAACAAGTTTAAGCTTCTTGTCATTGATATGTTCCTTACTTATTTTTGTTATAACCTTGCCAATTGGAATATAGTCTTTTTCAGGTTCATGAGGATACCAAGCTAAGTTGATGAAATTATCAACTCTAAACAGCTCTATAATATCTTCACCGCTCTGAAATAAATAATTTCCAGCACCAAGTTTCTTAGTGCTGACTATATTTATAGATTCATCATTGTAAATGAGTTTGTGAAACTTGGATATTGGCATACCAGTTTCAAAAAAACCAATCTTTTGAAGCTTTGAGTTAACAATTCCTTCGACATCATAATCACGTTCGTAGGTACCAGTGCGTTCAACACCGGTCATCAGCCATTCGTAGGATACATTAAGTGTCTTCGCTATTTGGGTCATGTTCTTATGTGGGTTTTTAATTTTGTTATTAAGAAGCTTGCTCATGTAGCCTCTTTCAATACCCACTTTCCTAGATAGCTCAGCTGCAGAAACGCCTTTAACAAAAAGAATTTCTTTTAACCGCCCGCCAATAGTGGTGACATCTTTCAATATGCTTCTCCGAGTCGTTTTTTATGAACTGTTACACAGTATGAGATTATTTTTTGTTGAAAAAAGTTTCACATTTGACAACAAATTGATGCATATATTACACTTTTTTCCATCGAGAAGCTCAAGTGTCAGTGAGCACTTCTTGTAGGACAATGCTTAGATTGAGATCTAAGCACTCATTTCTCGTGGCTAAACTGGTTTTAGGTATGGGTTATGTGCTCTGACGATTGTTCGAACTTGCCACTTTAGCCAGGTGGCATTATTGGAATCCGCCTAATGAACACCTCGGTATGGAACCAATGTTAATTATCCTTGTTTCAACACTCTTCTTGTTGGACCTCTTCCCTGATTGGGAAGAGGTTTTTTATTGCTTTACAGAGAAGTTGTTGTAATGGATGGAATAGACAGGCGAGAGATAGAATTATAGATACAAAAAAGCCAGACCTACTTGCGTTGGATCTGGCTTGTATATGATGTGGCGCTCCCGACAGGATTCGAACCTGTGACCTATCCCTTAGGAGGGGATCGCGCTATCCAGCTGTGCAACGGGAGCTTGGGTTCATCATACTGAATTAAAACAGGATGTTAAACCTTAACTCACTGATTTAAAGCATCTTGTGCATAACATCGCCAATTTGAATGCTACCTGCAAGCTCAGGTTGATCAACGGTAAGCTCCGCTTCGTTTTCATACACTCGAGACACGGTGAGAGTAATATCTGACTCTGTCACCTTATTACGAGGCAAACCACGTTGATCGATAAAGGAACCTGTGTGCCAAAGTTTGAGTTTATCGCCTTGCTGAACGCCGTGGATACGGCCTAAATCCATGGTAAGGACATTGTTCCACTTTGAAATGATCTCTGGGAGTGTGATCTTACATGACACTTCTGACTCCAGATCTAACATGATGTTGCGGCTGACGCGCAGCATCATGTCACCGTATGTTGACGCCCAGAAGCGGGCACTTTTCGTATCCACTTGGCTGGTTTTGGGGAATGGCCAACGCGCAACTTCACGATAATTGCGGTTATAAACTTCATTGCCTGTTTTTCCATCAAACACGGTCATCTCTAGTGCAAACTGACGGTTGATGATGTCATCTCTTAACAGCTTCTGTTCAATAGTGGCGGTTAAGTCTGTGATGACGCCACCAATGATATATTGAGCGCCGGTGTCTTGCGCGATCATTTTGAGGCGTTCCGGGTAACGTTGGCTGATTTCATAGTCCGTGGTGCCAACAGAGACAAAGTTGGCTGATTGCTGGTCAAGTTGGCGATTAATTACCGTAGCAAAATCGTCCCCCACACTATAAATCTGGCCCATTACTGCTTGTTGAGGTGACTCTACATCGATATTGCCGACCAAAAACGTTTTCTTGTATTGGCTGACATGGCAACCCGTTGCCGATGGGTAGATATCAATACGCGCTTTGACAAACATGACGCCACTGCGGACTTTCTGCTCATCGACCAAGATATAGCGAACTTCGGTATTGCTGAATTGGTACTCTTTACGCTCACTTTCGAGTAGCGGCCTCAAGTTGGAAATGCTGCCGATATCGGCGCCAGAAAAGCTGACGGCTTTATAAATAGCATCTTCCAATGCATGAATACGAGCGACTTCTTCAGAGGAAACGACAGTGGCGGTTCCGGTCACTTCATACCATCCGGCAGACGCTATACTCGCGTACAGCGAGGCGTAAATGGTTGAAATCAGGACAAGAAGCGATTTTTTCATATTCATCTTCCAAGTTGGTTCATTTTTTGCTTATTCTATCTTAGCTGATTTAGGCATTGCCGTTCTGAATGGTTGCAGATTTAGAAAAGCAAAGACTGTTCCACTTTTTATGAGAGATAGGAAATGGAACCAATCAGTGCCTAATATGTATCGGAGATTAGAGAATGAAAAGATGGCTAACGCTAGTGCCAGTGGTGTTTCTCACCGCTTGTGCCTATGCCCCAATATACAACGGTAAAGAACCGTACCCAGGCTCCCAGTTTATGCTGATGGAGAGTCCGCGTCATACTCTTGACTTCTTTATTGAGAGTATGACTGAAGATCTGATGATCTCGAACACAAGTGTGTCTGCGCGGACACCAATTGCCGTCACCTCTTTTGTTGATCTACAAAATATGGACGCGACGAACTGGTTGGGTAATTCGGTATCAGAAGGGTTCATTCACCAATTCCAACGCCGTGGCTTTAAAGTGGTTGATTACAAAACGACGGGATCTATCCAAGTGACGCAGCAAGGAGACTTCGCCTTCAGTCGTGACTGGAAAGATTTATCTCAGGAGCAAGATATCCAATATGTCCTGACAGGGACCATGCTACGTCAAGAAGGCGGTGTTCTAGTTAACGCTCGTGTCGTCGGTATGCAGTCACGTGTGGTTGTTGCCACTGCTCAAGGTTTCTTACCTGCGGATAGAATTGGCCGTGACCTAGACACACTTAACAGTATCCGAACTGAAGATGGTGTTTTGATTCGCTCAGACCCTACAATAAGACAACCTTACACGGTTATTCTGCGTCCATAGGGAGTTGAGATGAAGAAGTTATTTTTACTGGTAGTTGCGTTGATTATGGTTGGCTGCCAACCTTTGCAGAATATGCGCCCAGATGATTGGTTAACAGCGGTTGGCTATGCCAATATCAGTGAGCAGAAAGGCCGTACAGATGAAGAGCGTCAGGTGCGAGCGATGCGCGCCTCTAAGATTGATGCCTATCGAGAACTGGCTGAGCAAGTATATGGTATGCGAGTGAGCGGACGTGCAGATTTACAGGATCAACGTTTAGGGACTGAACTAACCTCAGGTGCTGTAGATGGTGTCATTCGTGGTGCTGAAGTGGTACGCAGTTACAAAGTTGGCGACAGTTACGTTACTGAATTGCGCTTGGACATCAAGAAGATGAACAAGCTCCGTGATTATGGTGAAGTGCAGGTCGTTCCGGAAAAACGTCAACAAACTCTTTTCTAAATTTCTCTCTAAATCTTCGATCAAAAAAAAGCGGCAATCATTGCCGCTTTTTTGTGTTCAGGTTGGTTAGGCCTTGATATTAGTGCCTAAGGTAGTGACATTCTTGGTTTGACCCTCTGCTGTGTATGTCATACCCAGTTTGCCCTGAGTTTGTTGCATTAGGTTATTCAGCTTATTGAAGCTTAATTGTGCGCGTTGCAAGGCTTCACCGTTTACTGCATTCGCTTGTTGGCAATCATGGACGATAGAACGAATTTGATCGACTAGAGGGCTCAACTCTGGATCATTGGTCAAAGTCGCCACATCGGGATGCTGGCTAATACGTTGGTCAGTCTGCTGAAGCTGGTTAATTAAAGTGAGTTTTTCTTTGGCAAGCTGTTCGATTTCTTTAGCCACCCTGCTAGCGATCGCAGCTTTCTCTTTCTCTAACAGCAATGAAAGATCGGTTGCGCTTTTGAGTTGGAACTCAACTAAACTGCTTAGGGCTGCCATGACAGAAACTCGTTACTCAAAACCACCAAGTTCTTTCTCGAACTTGATCATATTATCAGCCAGCTTTTGCGGGTCAACGCTGTAAGAGCCATTTGCAATAGCTTCTTTGATAGCGGCAACTTTTGCTTGGTCAAAGCTTGGCTGGCTAGCAAGTTGGGTATGCATTTCACCGACTGCCTTACCTTGTTTACTTAAGGATACAGAGTCTTGTGCAACTTCTGACTTCTTTGCTGAATCAGTTGCAGAAGGGCTATTTTCATTACGCGCTGTGCTTCTTGTCGACGTTGTTACCGTCTGCCCAGAGCGTATGTTATCAATGCCTGCCATATGTGTGAGCCTTTACGTGTTTAGAATCTTATGTTGTCAATATCGACTAGAGTAGGGATTACTTTAGGCTTTTTTTAAATTGATCAGAAAATAACCGTCACTTCCGAGATCCCTGTGACTCTCCCTTCAATTATACGGTTGGATTTTGTATTTTTCACTCTTATCTGTTCACCATGTGACCCATCTGTGAGGGCTGTGCCCTTGGTTGTGATGGTCATACCAGACTTTACGGCTTTGATTGTGACCGTTTCATTGCGGCAAACTACGCATATATCATTGCTTTCAATAACTTCGCCAGCACGCAGATTTTTCTTTGTTTTTGCGCCAATTACGGCATCAATGTTGGAAAAGCCTTGCCGCCTGAAGCGTTGCAAGTCTACCATATTAATAGTGACATCTTGTCGTGAGATAATCTGGCCTCGGCTAAGCGGCCCAACGAGCGTAACTTGAGGGCCAGAGCGCGTCAGTCTGACAGGAACATATAATTTCCAGTTATCTTCGCTACACTCTACTAACACAGTGATGTTACTGGCGTTGGGGTTGGTAGAGGAGGAAGAGGCGTCTAAATTGCTTGGGCAATCGGTGGCAAAGACACGGCTATCAATATTTGCCGCTCTTGCCTCAAACGTACCGCCTGTAGGCCATTCGATGGTCGATAAGACGTACTCTTCTGCCGCTTGTTGAATACTGATAATTTGCTCAGGCGTGGCTGATGTTGCTGAAAAACTAAAGAAAAAGCATAAAAAGACGATAGACTTATAAAAGTTTTTATAGAAAGCTCTACAATTAGTTATGGAAAATGAGCATAAGTGTGATTTTGAGTATGTCATTCTATTTCTCTAATAGTTTTACATGGCCGTTAGTAGACTACCATTTTTTTTAGCATGAAAGTTTGAGATGGAGATGAGCTTATGTCGGGTATTCTTGATTCGGTGAATCAGCGTACGCAACTCGTCGGTCAAAACCGATTGGAACTCCTAACGTTTCGTCTGATGGGGCGACAACGTTATGGAATTAACGTATTTAAAGTAAAAGAGGTACTTCAGTGCCCTAAGCTTACTTCAATGCCAAACTTGCACCACCTAGTCAAAGGGGTGGCTCATATCCGTGGCCATACTGTTTCAGTTATTGATTTAAGTTTAGCTGTTGGCGGCCGTCCGACTACTGACGTTGAAAAAGCTTTTGTTGTGATCGCTGAATTTAACCGTACGATTCAGGCTTTCCTTGTAACGTCCGTAGAGCGTATCATCAACATGCATTGGGAAGCGATCCTGCCACCACCTGAAGGCGCTGGTAAATCCAACTATTTGACTGCTGTCACCAACATTGATAATGAGCTCGTCGAAATTCTTGATGTAGAAAAGATCCTTGCAGAAATCGCGCCAGTGGATGAAACAATGGACGCTTCAATCGGTGAGGAGATAGCCCAGGTTGAATCAGAGAAAGAGATAGTTCGCCGTATTTTGATAGCTGACGATTCAACGGTAGCGCGTAAGCAGGTTGAACGTGCAATTACATCACTGGGTTTTGAAGCGATTGCTGTTATTGATGGTAAGCAAGCTTATGAGAAGCTGGTAGAAATGGCAGCAGAAGGTAGTATCTATGATCAGATTTCTTTGGTTATCTCAGATATCGAGATGCCTGAAATGGATGGCTATACCTTAACAGCAGAAATAAGGCGTAACCCTGATCTTAAAGATCTTTATGTTATTCTCCATTCATCACTCAGTGGTGTATTTAACCAAGCGATGGTCGAACGTGTGGGAGCCAACTCCTTTATTGCGAAATTCAACCCTGATGAACTTGGTAATGCAGTGAAGACTGCGCTTACTGAATAAAGAGAAGTAAATGACAGCGATAACTATAAGCGATCAAGAGTATCGTGATTTCAGCCGTTTCTTAGAATCTCAATGTGGCATCGTACTAGGTGACAGTAAACAGTACTTGGTGAGGAGCCGGTTAAGCCCTCTTGTGACAAAGTTTAAGCTCAGCTCTTTGTCCGATCTGCTACGAGATGTTGTCACTGGCCGTAACCGAGAGTTACGTGTTGCCGCTGTTGATGCTATGACAACCAACGAAACACTGTGGTTTCGTGATACTTACCCGTTTGAAGTCCTTGCTAATAAATTGTTGCCGGAAGCGGCGGCAAACAAACGACCAATAAAAATTTGGTCAGCGGCAAGTTCTTCTGGTCAGGAGCCGTATTCTATGGCAATGACCATTCTCGAAACCCAACAGCGTAAGCCAGGAATGTTGCCGAGCGTATCTGTAACGGCAACGGATATTTCCGCAAGTATGTTGGATATGTGCCGTGCAGGTGTTTACGATAATCTTGCCTTAGGGCGTGGTTTGTCTCCTGAACGTCGTCGAAATTTCTTTGAAGATGCTGGCGATGGCCGGATGAAAGTTAAAGACAATGTTAAGCGTCTAGTTAATTTCCGCCCTCAAAATCTAATGGACAGCTACGCTTTGCTCGGCAAGTTTGACATCATTTTCTGTCGTAACGTATTGATTTATTTCTCCCCGGACATGAAATCACAGGTTTTAAATCAGATGGCTAACAGTTTAAACCCTGGAGGATACCTACTACTTGGGGCGTCTGAGTCTTTAACTGGGCTAACTGACCGTTTCGAGATGGTCCGATGTAACCCAGGTATTATTTATAAACTTAAATAAGCCGAATCCATTTAACTCAAGCCCAGCTACTCGCTGGGCTTTTTCGTATTTGGATTGTTTCTCTATACTTACAATGACATTCCATTGCTCCACAATTTCACATTTTGGCGTGGTAATTGCTGATGAGCTTATAACAAAGAAATTACGATTCAATTAAAGTTGGTACGCTAATTGCTTTGTTATTCAGTAGTAACGGTCAGTTCTTTATGTAGAGGTTAACATGGCTATATCTTTCGACAATGCATTAGGTATCCACCAATACACGGTGGGCGTACGTGAGCGCAATGCTGAGGTGATTTCCACCAACATTGCTCAAGCGAACACTCCTGGCTACAAATCGAAAGGCATGGACTTCCAAAAGGCATTGCAGGCGGCAACATCGGGGGCAAGCATTGGGCTTAGTCGTACCGACAGTCGGCATATTCCTGCCTCTACGCAAGTGACAGGGGAAGTGCTTTATCGACTTCCGACTCAACCTGACACCGGTGATGGCAACACGGTGGATGTAGATTTAGAGCGTAACTTGTTTATGCAAAATCAAATCAGACACCAGGCATCACTTGACTTCTTAGGAAGTAAATTCAAGAACTTAACTAAAGCATTAAAGGGGAGTAACTAGATGAGCTTGTTTAACGTTTTCAATGTAACTGGTTCTGCCATGAGCGCTGAATCTGTTCGTCTAAATACAACCTCAAGCAACTTGGCAAATGCCGACAGTGTCTCTAGCTCTGCGAAAGATACTTATAAAGCTCGCCATGCTGTGTTTGGTGCTGAGTTAAGTAAGGCTAAGTACGGTCGAGACCATACGGTGCCGGTACAAGTGTTAGGGATAGTTGAAAGTGATAAACCGCTTGATGCGGAGTACAACCCAGAGCACCCTCTCGCAAATGACGATGGCTATATCTACAAGCCAAACGTTAATGTGATGGAAGAAATGGCTAATATGATTTCTGCTTCTCGTTCATACCAAACGAATGTTCAAGTAGCAGATGCAAGCAAACAAATGCTGCTGCGTACGCTGCAGATGGGTCAATAAGGATAGGAGGTAACATATGGCCGGGGGCATTAATAATAATGTTGGTCAGAGTGGCTTGTCCTATGTTGACCAGCTTAAACAGCTTCAGGACAAGAATAAGCCTGATGAAACAACAGGTAAGCAGGATCTTAAACAAGAAGACTTCTTATCGTTGCTCACCAAGCAGCTTGCCCAGCAAGACCCGTTTAAGCCGGTTAGCAATGACCAGATGATTGCTCAGATGGCGTCGTTTGCGACGGTAGATGGCATCGGCAAAATGAACAATCAGTTTGAAACACTGAATGCGTCGATGACTTCTAACCAAGCGCTTCAGGCATCATCACTTGTTGGTCGAGACGTATTAGTCCCGGGCGCAGCAGGGGTGAAGGCTGATGATGGCTCCATGGCTGCTATGGTCAAACTACCTCAATCTGTTGATAACCTAATGGTGCGAGTAGAAGATCAAATGGGGCAGCTGATCCGTACCTTCGATGTCGGTTCTAAACCTGCAGGTGACAACCGCGTTGAGTGGGATGGTAAAGATCAAAACGGTAATCCATTGCCGGCTGGCAAATACAATGTGAAAGCATCAGGTTTGCTGGACGGGCAGGCGAAAGATTTTGAAGTTTCGACTTACGCTAACGTAAATAGCGTCTTGCTTGGTAAAGGTGATGGTAACGTACTACTCAATCTGGCTGGCTTTGAGTCGCCAGTTCGACTTGCTGAAGTACTAGAAGTTGGCAAAGCGTAATTACGCTGGCTAGATAGGAGATTTTGGAATGTCTTATGTTGCATTAAGCGGCTTGTCCGCAGCTCAGTTAGATCTGAACACAACCAGTAACAACATTGCGAACGCGAACACATATGGCTTTAAAGAGTCCCGTGCCGAGTTTGGTGATGTTTACTCTAATTCACTGTTCACCCATGCTAAGACCACGCCTGGTCAGGGTGTACAAGCCGCTAAGGTTGCTCAGCAATTCCATGAAGGTTCAAGTATTTATACCAATAACCCAATGGATTTGCGTGTGTCTGGTACTGGCTTCTTTGCTGTTGCTAAAGATCGTCTGGCACCAACGACCAACGAGTTGACACGTAATGGCGCGTTTCACCTGAACAAAGATAACTACATGACAACAGCGAATGATGAGTTCCTGTTAGGTTATCAGGTCAACAAAGACACGGGCGATGTACTGTCTTACGAGCCTTCGCCAATTAATATCCCGAAAGAGTTTGGTAAACCTAAGCAGACTTCGAATATTGATGTAGGTGTTAACCTGCCTGCTGGTGGAGATTTGAAAGACCCTGCATTGTTTGATTTTTCTGATCCGGAAACCTACAACCGTTCAACGTCTTCGACTATCTATGACTCCATGGGTCAGTCGTACAAGTTGACGACTTACTACTTGAAAGATCAGAACCAAGCCAATACTTGGCAAACGTATTACACCGTTACTGATAGCGCCGGTGAGAAGCCAATCAACATAGTTGGTGGTGATGTAACGGCGCCTACGGGTCATGTTGGTCACACTATGCGATTCAATAATGATGGTACGTTAGCAAGTCTGAACAACGGTCAGAACATTGTTTCTGAGCCACTTGGTACAGGTGCAAACCCAGTAGAGCTAAATGGTGCGGATATCAACCAAACATTATCATTTGGTCTACAGGATGCGACACAGTTTGCCGCTCCATTTGAATTAACCAAGTTTGATGAAGACGGTGCAACGACTGGCTTCCTGACCAAAGTTGATTTCGATGAGAACGGTAGCGTGCTTGGTACTTATTCGAATGGTGAGAACATTATCTTAGGTCGAGTTGCATTAGTCCGAGTGCCTAATGAGCAAGGTCTGGATAAGAAAGGTGGTACTCAGTGGGATTCAACTCAGTTCTCTGGCAACAAGATTTGGGGTGAATCAAACAAGGGCTCCTTTGGTACGATTTCGAGTGGCGTGCTTGAGCAAGCCAATATCGATATGACACAGGAGCTGGTGGATCTTATCTCTGCTCAGCGTAACTTCCAAGCGAACTCACGTTCTCTGGAAGTGCATAACCAAACTCAACAGAACATCCTGCAGATTCGTTAATCATGGTTCTGAGAGTTTAAAGACATTCCGCAATCATCTGAATAGCAGGCTGGTGGCAACAACCAGCTTGCTATTGTTGCCACCTATGGCAATTCTTTTCATCTATTACTCTTCCTGATACAAAACCACTAGTTAAGTTGTTGATAAATAACGATATATAAAAACTGGCATACCATTTGCTTTAATTGATCTGAATTGTGATTATTGGAGCAAATTATGGATCGTGCACTGTTTCTCGCTATGAGTGGCGCAAAGCAGAATATGCAGGCTATGCAGCTTAGAGCGAACAACCTAGCAAACGTCAGTACCACGGGTTTCCGTGCTGATTTGGCGCAAGCCCGTTCTATGCAAGCATACGGTGATGGTATGCCAAGCCGTGTATTCAGCATGACAGAGCGTCCGGGCCATAATTTCCAGCAGGGTAGTGTGATTACTACTGGGCGGGACTTAGACGTCACCATTCAAGATCAAGGTTGGATCTCTGTTCTTGATAACACAGGCAAAGAAGGTCTGACTCGCAACGGCAACATGAAAGTTGACGTCAATGGCATGCTTACCACAGGTAATGGCAACTTAGTCTTAGGAGAGACTGGAGCGCCAATTACGATACCTATTCCAGTCAGCAAAATTGAAGTTGGCACTGACGGTACGATTTCTGTAGTTCCTCAGGGCGCGCCGGCGGATGCGATAGAAATCGTCGATCGAATCAAGCTCACTAGCACCAATAATCAATCACTATACAAAGATGTTAACGGGTTATTCCGTTCCAAAGATCCTAATGCCGCATACGAAATGGATGCCGGCGTCAAACTGCTGACCGGTGCGCTGGAGGGCAGTAACGTCAATGCAATTGGCGAAATGACCAATCTGATTGACCTTCAGCGTCAGTTCGAGATGCAGGTCAAGATGATGAGCACGGCAGAAGAAATGGACAAAGCGTCTGACTCTTTGCTTCGTATGAGCTAACCAGATTATTAGGAGAGAGATATGCATCCTGCATTATGGGTAAGTAAAACGGGTTTGGATGCCCAACAAACCAATATTTCTACGATTTCAAATAACCTGGCGAACGCGTCAACGGTTGGTTACAAAAAGAGCCGTGCGGTATTTGAAGATCTGTTTTATCAGAACATTAATCAGCCGGGTGGTCAGTCCTCACAAAACACCGAGTTACCAAGTGGTTTGATGTTGGGTGCGGGCTCTAAAGTGGTCGCAACTCAAAAGGTTCACACTCAAGGTAATACTCAAACGACCAATAACAGTCTCGACATGATGATTGAAGGTGATGGCTTCTTCCAGATCCTAATGCCAGACGGCAACATTGGTTATAGCCGCAACGGCCAATTTACTGTTAACGATGAAGGTGTCGTGGTGACTTCAGGTGCTGGTTATCCACTAGAGCCAGAAATCGCCATCCCTGAAGATGCAATTAGCATTACGATTGGTACGGACGGCGAAGTGTCAGTGCGTGTTCGTGGTCAACAAGATAATCAGGTCGTAGGGCAAATTGCGACCGTGGATTTTGTTAACCCAGGTGGCCTTGAGCCCATCGGCCAGAACTTGTACTTACCAACGGGTGCTAGTGGCGATCCTCAAGAAGGTGTTCCTGGCTTTGATGGGTTTGGTGACATTCGTCAATCCATGTTGGAAACCTCTAACGTGAATGTGACGGAAGAGCTAGTTAACATGATCGAAGCGCAGCGTGTGTACGAAATGAATTCTAAAGTCATCTCTGCCGTCGACAAGATGATGAGCTTCGTTAACCAGCAACTATAAGCCTGGAATATTGAGGAATTGCTAATGAATCGCTTACTGACCATTTTGGCTATTGCCCTGTTATCGGGCTGTTCGATGCTTGAAGCGCCAATTGAAACATCCGATGTTGTTCAGGGTACGACTACGGTAGATGCTGTTGAAGGGGATAAGTCTCAAGACGAAAGTTCAGGTATCGTTGATACGCTTCGTGGCAGAACCGATCCGGTTGCTGGTGATCCCGCTTGGGCGCCAATTCACCCCAAGCATCAGCCAGAGCACTATGCGGCAGAGACTGGGTCTCTATTCAATACGGTTCAAGCAAGCAGCCTTTACGATGATTCCAAGCCGCGCGGTGTAGGTGACATCATCACCGTGACTTTGGATGAAAATACTAAGGCAGCCAAAAGCTCGGATGCGGATCTGTCGAAAAACAACGACGCATCAATGGACCCGCTTGAAGTTGGTGGTCAACAGCTTAACATCGGCGATTACAACTTCTCATACAATTTAAGTAACGATAACAAATTCAGTGGTAGCGCAGCGGCCAACCAGAGTAACAGCATTTCTGGCTCGATTACTGTTGAAGTGGTTGAAGTACTGGCCAATGGCAATCTTGTGATTCGAGGTGAGAAATGGTTGACGCTCAATACGGGGGATGAGTATATCCGCTTAAGCGGCACGATCCGTCCAGATGATATCTCTTATGAGAATACAATTGCGTCAAACCGCATATCAAACGCAAGAATTCGCTACTCAGGCACAGGTACTCAACAAGATATGCAAGAGCCGGGATTCTTGGCACGATTCTTTAATGTGGCTTTATAAAGCCATCTGAAGTCGAAGTTTTGGCACAGAGTATTTACGAAAGGTATCCCGATGAAGAAGCTGATTCTGTTATTGACGAGTTTGATCATTGCATCCACACCGGCTTATGCCGCACGTATCAAAGATGTGTCACAGGTGGCAGGTGTACGAAGCAACCAATTGGTCGGCTACGGCTTGGTCACGGGTTTACCGGGTACAGGTGAATCAACACCTTTTACCGATCAAAGCTTTAACGCTATGCTCGAAAATTTCGGCATTCAGCTTCCACCTGGTACCAAGCCGAAATCAAAGAATGTTGCGGCTGTGATTGTTACGGCTGACTTAGCGGCTTTTTCTAAGCAAGGCCAGACTATCGACGTCACAGTCACCTCTATCGGTTCAGCAAAAAGCTTACGTGGTGGAACCTTGATGCAGACCATGTTGAAAGGTCTTGATGGGCAAATTTATGCCGTTGCACAAGGCAACTTGGTCGTGAGTGGATTTAGTGCTACTGGCGCTGATGGATCTAAAATCGTCGGTAACAATCCAACAGCAGGTATGATTTCTAATGGTGCGATTGTCGAGCGTGAAGTCCCGTCACCATTTGGTCGTGGCGACTACATTACCTTTAATCTACTTGAGTCTGATTTTACAACAGCGCAGCGTATGGCTGATGCAGTGAATAATTTCCTTGGCCCACAAATGGCTCAAGCGATTGATGCTACTTCTGTCAAAGTCCGCGCTCCACGTGATATCTCTCAACGCGTTTCTTTCCTCTCTGCCATCGAGAACCTTGAGTTTAATCCGGCCGAGGGTTCAGCGAAAATTATTGTTAACTCTCGTACCGGAACGATTGTGGTTGGTAAACATGTACGCCTTAAACCAGCTGCGATTACCCATGGCGGCATGACGGTCGCAATCAAGGAAAACCTTAATGTAAGCCAGCCAAATGCATTTGGTGGTGGTGAAACGGTGGTGACACCCGATACGGATATCGAAGTTACTGAAGAACAGGGCAAGATGTTCAAATTCGAACCTGGCTTGACCTTAGATGATTTGGTCCGCGCCGTAAATGAGGTTGGTGCAGCACCGTCAGATCTTATGGCTATCCTCCAAGCGCTCAAACAGGCGGGTGCGATCGAAGGTCAGTTGATCGTAATCTAAGGAGAAGCGTTATGATTAACAATGGAAAAGACATCGGTTTCATCCACGACATCGCTAATCTCGACAAATTACGTCAGAAAGCGGTGGGCGGGGATGAAAACAGTGAAAGAGAGGCACTGACTGCAGCAGCCAAACAGTTCGAATCCATCTTTACTTCCATGCTGTTTAAATCGATGCGTGATGCTAACTCAACGTTTGAATCAGGGTTGATGGACAGCCAAAATCAGCAGTTTTATCGCCAGATGATGGATGAGCAAATGGCGAGTGAACTCAGTTCCTCTGGCTCTCTTGGGCTAGCAGATATGATCGTAGCCCAACTCACTTCAGGGTCAGTGGAAAACCCTAATGCTGCCAGTCGCGAAGCCGATTTCGAAGCTTTGATGAACAAAATTGACCATGTCCGCCAATCTCGCCGAGAGAATGCAGAGCTTGCTCCTGTTACTACGGCTGCTTCAACACCCACTTCATTCGAGTCTCCAGAGTCTTTCGTGACATCCATGAAGCCGTATGCTGAAAAAGCAGCACGAGCACTGGGCGTGGACTCTTCGTTGTTATTGGCTCAGGCTGCGTTGGAAACGGGGTGGGGGCAAAAAGTGGTCAGTAATGGCCGTGGTAGCAGCAACAACTTGTTTAACATCAAAGCTGATAAGAGCTGGGGTGGAGATAAGGTTGCGACGCAGACCCTAGAATATCATCAAGGTGTGCCGGTAAAAGAAAAAGCGGCTTTCCGCTCGTACTCTAACTTTGAAGAAAGCTTTAATGATTATGTGCGCTTCTTGAATGATAACCCTCGCTACACCATGGCACTTCGCCATCAAGGCAACAATGAGCAGTTTATTCATGGTATTCATCAGGCTGGTTATGCGACTGACCCGCAGTACGCTAACAAGGTTTTAAGAGTAAAAGCGCAAATCGATCAGATGTAAGTAGACTCACCTTCGGGTGAGTTTGTTTTTAAGCGTGAGTGCTTTAACGAGAGCGAAGGCTATAACTTTAACTTGTGGTAAAAATGTTGACAGGAATGGTCTTCAGAAAAGCAAAATAATCCCGCATCCCGCATCCCGCATCCCGCATCCCGCATCCCGCATCCCGCATCCCGCATCCCGCATCCCGCATTTGGCACGTATATTGCTTTTAGTTAACTAAGTTATTCAGTTCTACTGATTTTATTGGGTTTCCTGGGGGCTATATGGCGTCTGATCTTCTGAATCTTGGTTCGCAAAGCGTACTGACGGCTCAGAGACAACTTAACACCACGGGTCATAACATCTCTAATGTAAATACAGAGGGTTATAGCCGTCAGTCGGTGATCCAAGGTGCGAATATGCCACGCCAATACGGCGGGGAAACCTATGGCATGGGTGTGCATGTGGAAAAAGTTCGCCGCTCTTGGGATCAGTTTGCCGTCAATGAGATGAACATCTCAACGACTAACTACGCTCATAAGGTCGATGATGAGGCTAACTTGGAAATGCTATCCAACATGTTGTCATCAGTCGCGTCGAAAAAAATTCCTGAAAATCTCAATGAATGGTTTGATGCGGTCAAGTCACTAGCGGATAGCCCTAATGATGTTGGCGCACGAAAAGTAGTGCTGGAAAAAGCAGATCTTATTACGCAGAACCTCAATGACTTCCACGAAACCATACGCAGACAGTCCGATGTCACCAACAAAAAGCTCGATCTCGGCATTGAGCGAGTAAACCAGCTTGCCCTTGAAATCAGGGACCTGCATCGCTTAATGATGCGTACACCTGGCCCGCACAATGATTTAATGGATCAGCATGAAAAGCTGATAGCAGAGCTGTCTGAGTACACCAAAGTGACGGTAACGCCGCGCAAAAACGCTGAAGGTTTTAACGTTCATATTGGTAACGGACACACCCTAGTATCGGGTACAGAGGCTAGCCAGCTAAAAATGATTGATGGTTATCCTGATGTGCATCAGCGCCGTTTGGCGATGATTGAAGGTAAAGGCATCAAAGCCATCACTACCAAAGATATCGACGGTAAACTTGGTGCGATGCTGACAATGCGTGACGAGAAAATCCCGTACCTGATGGATGAATTAGGTAAGATGGCGACCGCGTTTTCTTATGATGTGAATGCACTTCAATCTCAAGGTCTGGATCTTAGGGGGAATATCGGTGGGTTAGTTTTTACTGATGTGAACTCTGAAGTAGTGGCCAAGTCCCGTGTGGTGACATCATCTAATTCAACTGCCGATCTGGAAGTGTACATTGAAGATACCAATAAATTAGTGGGTGGTCAGTACTCGCTTCAGTTTAACGGTGGTGATTACTATATAACTCGCCCTAATGGTGAGATGTCGATTGTTCCAGTAGTTGGAAACTCAATATCACTTGACGGCATTCGTATTGATATCAACAACGGCCTGCAAGCGGGTGAACGAGTGTTGATCAGACCGACACGAAACGGTGCGGCGCAGATGAAGATGGCAACTAATGACCCATCTGCTATTGCTGCTCAGAGTTACGAAGCCTCGACGACGTTTGCCCAAGGTAGTGCGACTTTCTCTATTGATACTGCGGGCGATTTACGCGAATTCGAAGTGATCATCTCGCCGGACGGGAAGCAGTTTGCCGTCACGGACACCAAAGGCAAGATTCTACTTCAGCCTCAGGCTTACCCGCCAACAGGACCTGTGACTGTACAGGGCACCACGTTTGAGTTGTCTGCAGGGGCGATTGCTAATGACAAGTTCACGGCAAACCTTGTCCCATCCGAAGGTGATAACGGCAACTTACTTAAAATGCAGAATATCCAGACCAACAAACACCTCAATGATGGTGAATCAACGGTATTGGATATCTACCACAACCTGAATACTGACGTAGGCCTGCAAATGTCAACGGCGTCTCGCTTAACCGACGTATCACGTCTGGAGAAAGAAGCCGCGCAAGAAAGGGTCGCTTCTATCTCCGGGGTGAACCTCGATGAAGAAGCAGCCAACATGATGAAGTTTCAGCAGGCTTACATGGCATCATCGCGCATTATGCAAGCGGCGAACGATACCTTTAACACCATATTGGCGTTGAGATAGGGGGGCAGATAAATGATGAATCGTATTTCCAGCTTCCACAACTATCAATCGGTACAGAATGATTTACGCCGCCAGGAAGCCAAAGTTCACCACAATCAAGCTCAGCTAGCTTCGGGTAAGAAGTTAATGCGAGCCAGTGATGATCCGCTAGCAACGCATTACATCCAAAACATTGGTCAACAGAAAGAGCAGTTACGCCAGTTTACCGATGCGATTGTACTTAGTCGCAACCGTCTAGAGCACCATGAAGTAATTATTGCCAATGCGGAACAGTATGCTGATGAAGCTAAGCGTACAGTTATGGAGATGATTAATGGTTCTTTATCACCTGAAGATCGAATCGCGAAGCGCCGTGAGTTGTTGGAAATTTCGAATAATTTCCTCAACCTCTCCAATGTGCAAGATGAATCAGGTAACTATATTTTTGCGGGGACTAAGCCGAAAAACCAGCCGTTTTTCCGTGATAAAGATGGTGATGTGGTTTATGCCGGTGATGATTACCAACGTAAGATGAAGATCTCTAACAGCTTGGAAATGCCAATCAACGATCCGGGCAGCAAACTGTTTATGGAAATCGACAATCCTTATGGAGACTTTGAACCTAAATATGATCTCAAAGGTGTCTCAGAATTGCTGCTTGAGCGAGCGATAAATACCAATCCAGATGACCAATCGACGTACAAAGTCACGTTTGTTGACATGCCTGATGGAAATTATGGCTATCAGCTTGAGCGTGATGGGGCGGTAGTTAAAGCAGATAACTTTGACCCTGCAATTGGGATTAAGTTTGAAGATGTCACGATTCAGGTCAAAGGCCAAATAACCAAAGGTGATGCGATTACCCTAGAGCCGCGAAAAACGTACAGTATCTTTGATACGTTTAAGCAAGCGATGAAATTAGCAGAAGGCTCAGTGTCAGATACGTCAAATACTGCGGAGCTTCATCAGATTACTCAAGAGTTCCACGCGGCATTTATTCATCTGAACAAGGCAAGGACCGATGTCGGTGCTCGCCTGAATACACTGGATATTCAAGAAGAACAACATGACGACTTTAAAATGACCTTGGCAAAATCCAAGAGTAACTTTGAAGACCTCGACTATGCCGATGCCATCATTGAGTTCAATGAAAACTCACGTGCGCTTCAAGCTTCTCAACAAGCATTCGGTAAAACCAAAGATTTAACATTATTTAATTACATCTAGCTTCAATGCCATACGTGCTAAGCCGTATGTGCGAAGTCCAGGTATTGCCCTTTGGTCAGAAACATCGCCTGTATGGCAATGGCAACCAAGTGGCAAATAGGCGGCAAGGTCATTGCCGCCAGAGTGTGGCGATAAAATGAGCATGAGTACTCTAAGGTTCTAATCTCATTAAATGTATGAAAATTATAGATAAAATTATTTTATTATTCGTTTTCTAAAGTTGGCACACTACTTGTATTGATAAAACCAAGAGTTTAACGAACAGGTTTTAAGCAGGCGTTTCCTGCTTAGCAAGTCATTTACGGTCAGTGCTTCCAACTGAGATTAAGCTGGCCGCTTCGCAAAGCACTTGCGAACTCATTAGGAGAGCAAACTATGACCATTACTGTAAATACTAACGTGTCGGCAATGACTGCCCAGCGTTACCTGAACAAGGCCACAGGTGACTTAAACACCTCGATGGAAAGATTGTCTTCAGGTCAGAAAATCAACAGTGCAAAAGACGATGCTGCGGGTCTTCAGATCTCTAACCGCTTGACAGCACAGTCACGTGGTCTGGATGTTGCCATGCGAAATGCTAATGATGGTATTTCCATTGCCCAGACAGCGGAAGGTGCTATGAACGAATCGACATCTATCCTACAGCGTATACGTGACTTGTCGTTGCAATCAGCGAACGGAACAAACTCTGCGTCTGAGCGCCAGGCTCTTAACGAAGAAGTTGAAGCACTGCAAGATGAACTAAACCGTATTGCGGAAACGACATCTTTTGGTGGCCGAAAACTGCTTAACGGCTCATTTGGTGAAGCATCGTTCCAGATAGGTGCGAGTTCAGGTGAAGCAATTATCATGGGCCTAACCAGTATTCGTGCGGATGACTTCCGTATGGGTGGACAGTCATTTGTTGCTGAGCAACCTAAGACTAAAGATTGGGGCGTTCCTCCTACAGCTAAAGATCTCAAGTTTGAGTTCACGACTAAAGATGATGAAGCAATCACGTTAGATATCATTGCGAAAGATGGTGATGACATCGAGGAGTTGGCGACGTACATCAATGGTCAGACTGATAAATTGAAAGCGTCTGTGGATGAAGAAGGTAAGCTGCAGATCTTTGCCGCAGAGCCGAACTTGGAAGGTAACCTAAATATTTCCGGCGGTCTTGCTTCAGAACTGGGTTTAAATGGTGGACCGGGTCTGAATACAACTGTTCAAAATATTGATGTAAATACTGTTGGTGGCGCGCAGAATGCGGTTGGTATTGTGGATGCAGCTCTGCGATACGTTGATTCACAACGTGCAGACTTAGGTGCTAAGCAAAACCGATTAAGCCACAGTATTAATAACTTGGCCAACATCCAAGAAAACGTAGAGGCATCAAACAGTCGAATCCGCGATACAGATTTTGCGAAAGAAACGACCGCGATGACCAAAGCACAAATCCTGCAACAGGCTGGTACTTCGATTCTAGCCCAAGCAAAACAGTTGCCAAATTCTGCAATGTCATTATTGCAGTAGCAGTAGATATCTTCACTAGCATTAACCTAGACGTGGGGCTAGCGAAGATGTTTCGGCAAGCATAGGTGATAAGGTAATTAGAGTTCTCTCTCACACCTGCTCTAATTAACCAAGTGACTTATGCACACGGCAGCCAGGCTGTGATCATTTCTCTCGATCTCCACAATGGCTACCACACTAGCCCCGGTTCTCTCAAAGGAAAAGGGGCTTTTCTTTTGCCTGTTATACAGGCTAGCCTACCTCTGCTATTCTTAAACAAACACCCTTTTACCCCCTCACTCCCCCGGCTGTTTTAGCAAAAACTTTAGCAATAGATTTCATATCTGCTGATTTGATCAACATATTTACTCTTCTCCCTAGTTTTCGTAGGAATTTTTAAAATTGCTCTAAAGATAATCATTTTATCGTCGCTAATAAGGTTACTTTGAGAGAACTTGGTTTACCGAGACGTCGGAAACCTTTCGAAACTTCCGATCTACGGAAAATCAATAGGAGTAACCACTATGGCGGTTAATGTAAACACGAATGTTGCGGCAATGACTGCGCAGCGCTACCTAAATAGCGCATCTAATGCACAGCAATCCTCAATGGAACGTTTATCTTCTGGTTTTAAAATCAACAGTGCTAAAGATGATGCTGCAGGCTTGCAGATCTCTAACCGTTTGAATGTACAAAGCCGAGGTCTAGACGTTGCTGTACGTAACGCGAATGATGGTATTTCCATGGCGCAGACAGCTGAAGGTGCTATGAATGAAACGACTAACATTCTGCAACGTATGCGTGATTTGTCACTACAATCTGCAAACGGCTCGAACTCTAAGTCTGAACGTGTTGCGATTCAGGAAGAGATCACTGCACTGAACGACGAGCTGAACCGTATTGCTGAAACCACTTCATTCGGTGGTAACAAGCTACTGAACGGTACATTCTCAACTAAGTCATTCCAGATTGGTGCTGACAATGGTGAAGCAGTTATGCTGACACTGAACAACATGCGTAGTGACAACAGCATGATGGGTGGTAATAGCTATTCTGCAGCCAATGCCAAAGACAAAGACTGGGCCGTGCAAGCAGGTTCCAATGACTTGACTATTGCATTGACAGATGTATTTGGTGAACAACAAAACATCACAATAAATGCGAAAGAAGGTGATGATATTGAAGAGCTGGCTACGTACATCAACGGTCAGACAGATATGGTCAAAGCATCTGTTGGAGATGATGGTAACTTACAAGTCTTTACTGATAATAACCGTGTCACCGGTGATGTGACATTCGGTGGGGCACTGGCTGGTGAATTGAGCATGGGCCCAGCCCAAGCGGTAACGGTTGATACTATCGATGTCACTACGGTTGCAGGCTCTCAAGAAGCGGTTGCGATTGTCGATTCAGCGTTGAAATTTGTGGATAGCCACCGTGCAGAACTTGGTGCTTTCCAGAATCGATTCAGCCATGCGATCAACAACTTAGATAACATTAACGAAAACGTAAATGCGTCTAAGAGCCGAATCAAAGATACTGATTTCGCCAAAGAAACTACAGCACTAACAAAAGCTCAGATCTTGTCTCAAGCATCTAGCTCCGTTCTTGCTCAAGCAAAGCAGGCGCCCAACTCAGCGTTGGGGCTTCTAGGCTAAGAAAGTAATTTCGCAGCATATTAGAAAGTCATGACTTTAAGTAAAATCCAGCTTCGGCTGGATTTTTTATGTCTGGGGAAAGCGTTTAATCAATGAGTAAACAATGAGTAAAAGGTTTGTTCAGATAAAAGAAAACCCAGCATAAAGCTGGGTTTCACAATAAATATGGTGCGGAAGGAGAGACTTGAACTCTCACACCTTGCGGCGCCAGAACCTAAATCTGGTGCGTCTACCAATTCCGCCACTTCCGCGTCTTAATCTGCAGGATTGTTAGTCAGAACTAGCAATCTAAAATAATGGTGGCTACGACGGGATTCGAACCTGTGACCCCATCATTATGAGTGATGTGCTCTAACCAGCTGAGCTACGTAGCCAAGTAATTAAGTATGGTGCGGAAGGAGAGACTTGAACTCTCACACCTTGCGGCGCCAGAACCTAAATCTGGTGCGTCTACCAATTCCGCCACTTCCGCAACTCAATCTGTAGTTACTAAGATAATTGGTAAAATCTCAATAACGTTGAATATGGCAGGTCTACCTGGATTCGAACCAGGGAATGGCGGCATCAAAAGCCGCTGCCTTACCGCTTGGCGATAGACCTGCAGGGCATAGTCAAAAGACTATTCAATTTATGGTGCGGAAGGAGAGACTTGAACTCTCACACCTTGCGGCGCCAGAACCTAAATCTGGTGCGTCTACCAATTCCGCCACTTCCGCGTAAATTGTTTACGTAGATTATATCAAGATGGTGCGGAAGGAGAGACTTGAACTCTCACACCTTGCGGCGCCAGAACCTAAATCTGGTGCGTCTACCAATTCCGCCACTTCCGCGTCTTGAATCTACAGGACTGTTAGCCTTAGCTAGCAATCTAAATTAATGGTGGCTACGACGGGATTCGAACCTGTGACCCCATCATTATGAGTGATGTGCTCTAACCAGCTGAGCTACGTAGCCAAGTGATTAAGTATGGTGCGGAAGGAGAGACTTGAACTCTCACACCTTGCGGCGCCAGAACCTAAATCTGGTGCGTCTACCAATTCCGCCACTTCCGCAACTTAATCGTAGTTATCAAGACAATTGGTAAAGTCTCAATAACGTTGAATATGGCAGGTCTACCTGGATTCGAACCAGGGAATGGCGGCATCAAAAGCCGCTGCCTTACCGCTTGGCGATAGACCTACGGGGTGATAGCAAAAGCTATCTAGATAATGGTGCGGAAGGAGAGACTTGAACTCTCACACCTTGCGGCGCCAGAACCTAAATCTGGTGCGTCTACCAATTCCGCCACTTCCGCAACTCAATCTGTAGTTACTAAGATAATTGGTAAAATCTCAATAACGTTGAATATGGCAGGTCTACCTGGATTCGAACCAGGGAATGGCGGCATCAAAAGCCGCTGCCTTACCGCTTGGCGATAGACCTGCCGGGCATAGGCAAAAGACTATTCTAATTTATGGTGCGGAAGGA